>JAENXB010000166.1 GCA_016649785.1 Flavobacteriaceae bacterium | reverse complement strand
GGCGGAGCACCTCTTATTATTAAGTTACTGGAAGGAACACAAGGTCTAGGCGTGGTATTGGCAGAGACCAAGAACGCTGCCGAATCGGTTATTGAGGCATTTAACGGGTTACAAGCACGGGTGATTATCCAGGAATTCATCAAAGAAGCAGGGGGAGCCGATATACGTGTTTTGGTAGTAGATGGTCACGTGGTAGGCGCCATGAAACGCCAGGGAAAAGAAGGCGAATTCAGGTCCAACCTTCACCGTGGGGGTACCGCAAGCATTATTGAACTTACCGATGAAGAAGAAAATGCTGCCATAAAAGCGGCAAAAGTCATGGGATTGGGTGTAGCAGGAGTAGATTTGTTGCAAAGTTCACGCGGACCGCTTATCTTAGAGGTCAATTCCTCTCCCGGACTGGAAGGAATAGAACGGGCTACCGGAAAAGATATCGCAAAAACCATTATCAGGTATATTGAAAGAAATGTTTAGCCTATGGCTCATATAGATAAGAACAATATTCTTGAAATTTTAGGTAAAAAAATAATGCCTGGGCAAGGCGCCATGATCAATTTGAACATGGCCAAATTATATACCACTACTTCAGTAGAAGTTCCCGTAATTATTGAACGTTCTTTAAAACCCGGGCCTGTGGTGCTAATTACTGCGGGGATTCACGGAGATGAACTTAACGGGGTGGAAATTGTACGTCAAATTATATCTAAAAACATCAATAAACCGGTAAAGGGAACCATAATTTGTATCCCGATAGTAAACGTGTTTGGTTTTTTAAACCTTGCCCGTGCTTTTCCTGACGGTAGAGATTTAAACAGGGTATTCCCAGGCACAAAAAACGGCTCCCTGGCCAGCAGGTTTGCTTACCAGTTTGTCCATAAAATTCTCCCGGTAGCCGATTTCTGTATAGATTATCATACCGGAGGTGCCATGCGTTTCAATGTGGCCCAACTCCGGGTGGTGAAAGGAGATGAAAAAAGCCTGAAATTTGCCGAAATATTTAATGCGCCTTTTACCATTCACTCCAAAACTATTTCTAAATCTTACCGGGAAACTTGCCAAAAATTGGGGAAAATGGTCCTTCTTTTTGAAGGAGGAAAATCCATGGACAGCAATAAGGATATCGCTAAACACGGAGTTGATGGCGCTATGCGCGTTTTAAATCATCTGGGAATGTTAAAACCCAGGTTTATTTTGCCTGAAATTACCGTAAAAAGTATTATTATTGAAAACAGTTCCTGGATGCGGGCGAAATATAGCGGACTTCTTCACATAAAAATTACTTGCGGGAAGCAGGTTGAAAAAGGAGAATATATAGCTACAATTACCGATCCTTACGGCAAATTCCGGCATAAGGTAATCGCTTCCCATTCCGGCCATATTATCAATGTAAATGAATCTCCCATCGTATATCAGGGAGATGCTATATTTCATCTTTCAATCGCTCCAATTCCATTAAATGAAGAATAAGCTGAGAAATAAATATCAGGAATTCCGAGCCGGCATTTCTTCAGAAGAAATTGAAACCAAAAGCATTGAAATTGCCAATAATATATTGAAATTACCTATTTGGGATTATAATTTCTTCCATCTTTTTTTGACGATTTCAGAAAAAAAAGAAATTGACACAGAACCAATCCTCCATATTCTTCAGGGAAAAGATAAAAATATCGTGCTTTCAAAAGCCGATTTTAACACCGGTAAACTAAGCAATTATTTGCTTACCGATTCCACCCTGATCAAAAAAAATAAATGGAATATTCCGGAGCCTGTAGATGGGATTGAGATCCCGGCTTCAAAAATAGATGTGGTCTTTGTCCCTTTGCTCGCATTTGACAAATTAGGGCACCGGGTAGGTTACGGAAAAGGGTTTTACGACATTTTCCTGGCAGGCTGTAAAAAAGATGTGATAAAAATAGGACTTTCACTTTTTGAGGCCGAAGAAAAGATCCCCGAAATTTTGGTAAGTGATGTTCCCCTGGATTATTGTGTGACCCCACAAAAAACCTATCAGTTTAAAAAATAATCGACTATATTTGGTTTGTTTTTAACATTGCATTACATTTAAGAACTTATTTAAATAATTGATGCTCAACCACCTTCAGTTAAACAGTATTTTAGAAGATTTTGATATCGCCTATTGGAAAATCAATCTTCTCACAAAAGAAATTACCTGGTCTGAGCATTTTGAATTCCTGGTTTGGAAACACAAATCAGAAGAAACTTTATTCGATTATTTTCTGAATAATATCCTGCACCGCGACTATAGGTATGATTTCATGCTTGGATTTGAAAATTTAACCCTGGCTTCCCAAAATTTTAATCAGGAAATAAAACTGAAGCTTAACAACGATAAATACCGTTGGTTTGAATGCAGGAATTTAAAAAGCAAAGAGAGCAGTGGTAAGGAATCGTCTGTATTATTGTTTGTAAATATCCATCAGTCCAAACGCGATCAATACACGATAGAGGAAAACTTTTTCTATTACAGGGAAACTGCTGAGATGACCTCCACAGGCGGCTGGCACATAGATACCCTGGCTAAGGCAATTTACTGGGACGATGTCACCAAAAAGATACTGGATTGTCCCCGGGATTTTCATCTGGATTATAACGAACGCCTTAGGTTCTATTCCCTGGATCATCAGGAAACCGCATTGTCCATGTTTGATAAATGCGAAAAATACGGCATTCCTTTTAAAGTTGAGTTGAAAATGGTCACCCTTTATGGCAGGGAATTCTGGGTTAGGGCAACCGGTAAGCCTGTTTATAATGAAGAACAATCAATTATAGGAATTCGCGGGGTTTTTCAGGATATAGACGAAAACAAAAATAACGAGCATAACCTCCAGAATTCATTGGATATTATCGCTGCGCAAAATTCGAGATTATTCAATTTTGCCCACGTGGTTTCACATAATTTAAGATCTCACAGCAGCAATTTAAGTTTGGTCGTGCAGCTTTTAAATGAAACTAAAATAGAAAAGGACAAGCTGGAGCTGATTGATAACATTGCCGATATTTCCGAAAATTTGGATGTTGCAATTTCCAGGCTGAACAATATGGTAACTCATCATGACCTCATGAAAAAAGAGCGTCAGATGGTGATTTTCAGCGATTCCCTGGATTTGGCAATCAATTCCGTCTCTTCACTTATAAACCGCGAAGGCGCCAAAATAATCTCCGATTTTAAAGCAATGAAAGAAATTGAGTATATTCCTGAATATCTTGGAAGTATTTTACTAAATTTAATCACTAATGCAATTTGCTATAAACAGCCGGGGAGAAAACCAATCATTTTTATTCAGACTTACCTGATTAATGACCAGCCTTTTATGGAAATAAGTGACAACGGAATGGGAATTGACCTGAATCAATACGGCGACAAGATGTTTGGAATGTATAAAACTTTTCACAGCAACCCAGATGCGAAAGGAATAGGCTTGTTTATCACCAAAAATCAGGTGGAAACTATGGGAGGATCCATTTCTGTTACGAGCACGGTAAATATAGGAACAACGTTTAAAATTAAATTCTAAATTGAAAATGGGACAAAAAATAGAACTGGCTTGTATTATTGACGATGACAAAATATACGTCAACTTAGTTCGAAAGATCATCGAGATAAAAAAATTATCCGAAAATTTATTGATCTTCAAAAATGGACTGGAAGCCCTGGATTACTTTAAGGTGATCTTATCCAATTTGACCGAAGATAAATTACCGGAAATCATTTTTCTGGACCTGAATATGCCGGTGATGGACGGATGGGAATTTTTAGGTGAATTTGTCAAGATCAAAAACAATTTCGATAAAAAAATAAGCCTCTACGTGGTTTCTTCCTCCATTGATCCCCGGGATCTGGAACGGGCAAAATCATTCAATCTGGTTACCGATTATTTGATCAAGCCTATTGAATTGAAGAAATTCGAAAAAATATTCGACAGAAACGTGGCTTAGATTTCGGTTTTAGAATCGGATGATTCATTCTTGGGAAATGCTTTTTTATTGAATAGCAAAAGCAGGACTACCCCGCTGCTTATTGCTGTATCGGCAATATTGAATACCGGATCAAAAAAGGAAAAATATTCTCCTCCCCAAAACGGGACCCATTTTGGAAGCATCCCCTCAAATAATGGGAAATAAAGCATGTCTACCACCTTTCCGTGAAATAAGGTGCCATAACCCCCGCCTTCAGGTAAAAAGGCCGCAACCTGGCCATAACTATCTTCAAATATGATCCCGTAGAAAACAGAATCAATTATATTTCCCAGGGCTCCGGCAAAAATAAATGAGATCGCAACGATCAAGACCCGTGAACCTTTATTGCGCACTGAATCCCATAACCAGTAACCTATTCCCACAATGGCCCCCAAACGGAACAAGGTAAGCAGAAGCTTTCCGTATTCTCCGGGGATTTTTGCTCCCCAGGCCATTCCTTCATTTTCGACGAACAAAATCCGAAACCAGTCAAAAACCTTTATTTCTTCTCCAAGATTGAAATTTGTTTTAATATATATTTTTGAAATTTGATCGATTAATAAAATCAATATTATAATGAAAGTTGCTTTTTTTAAGGACATTGAATGTGGGTGTTAAAAACGGCTCAAAAATACTACTATTATTTAGTTTTCCGGCACACTTATATTTCCATTGATGGATGTGAGGTTAACCTGGTACTTTCCGTATGCCGTTGCCGGCAAATTTACTGTACCATTTCGGGAGCTTGCTGTAATTTTTGCATTGTAAGCGGCAACCCAAATTGAACCGCTATAGGTATTGACCACGGCATTTCCCTCCAAATATTCAAGCCTGCAATAACCAGACTTCAATTCAATTTGCAAATTTTTGAAAGTTCCCTTTCCGGTTACTGAAGCTATATTCGATCTCACAAATACCTGGAGGTTTTCAGGTATTTCCAGGGTAATTTCCATTGAAAACACCTTATGAGCACTCAGTTTATCATATCCGCCTTGTAAAATTTCCCGAAATTTTGAAGTGAGAATCATTTTATTTTGACGCATTTCCGTCTCCAGGGAAATATCATTAAAATATTCACCTTCGGAGTGAGAAGTTAAAATAATTTGATGTGTATCCGAAGTTATTATATTGATTTTAAAAACTTCATCTGTATAAATATAGAGTTGCTCTATTTTTTCCGCATCAAAACTTTGAGAGGTGTTCTTTTGAGAAAATCCAGGCACAACAAAAACAATACTTATAAGAATAGAAATAAAAAATTTCATGGTTGGAATCTATAGAAAAAAAGCTCCAATATGATAAATCACGATGGAGCGTTCAATTTATTTTAAAAAACCTAACGCTTAGCGCTGCATATTTTTTGCTTCAATGGTCAAAGTTGCATGAGGAACTATTCTCAGGCGTTCTTTGGATATCAATTTCCCGGTTTCCCTGCAAATCCCGTAGGTTTTACTTTCAATGCGGATCAATGCGTTTTTAAGGTCCCTGAGAAACTTTTCTTGCCTTATGGCTATTTGCGAATTAGCTTCTTTACTCAGGGTCTCACTCCCCTCTTCAAAGGCTTTAAACGTTGGGGAAGTATCTTCTGTTCCATTATTGCCGTTGTTTACATAAGCATTTTTATAAAGCTCCAATTGTTCCTGTGCTTTCATAATTTTGGCCTGAATCAATTCCTTAAATTCAACTAATTCGGCATCACTATAACGTACTTTGGTTTCTACTGACATGGGGTTTAGTGTTTTTTTATAAACAATTTGGTGGTGACATCGTCAAATTCAATTTCTGTACCAACGGCTACCACTTCTGCAAGTTCAAGGTTAACGGTTAATGTTTCGTTTTTAATATAATTTATATTTTCTAAAACGGCATCTTCAATAATACCGTCTTTTTGTATGGTGACATCTATGGTATCGGTTACTTCAAATCCGGAATCTTTTCTCAAATTTTGAATTCTATTGACCAATTCCCGGGCTACTCCTTCTTTTTTTAGTTCCTCAGAAATATTTACATCCAGGGCTACCGTAATATTTCCGCTGCTTGCAACTAACCAGCCTTCAATATCCTCTGAAGAAATAACAATTTCTTCAGAGGCCAAATTAATCATTTTTCCGTTAACTTCCACTGTAATTTTCCCCTCAATCTCAATTGTTGAGATATCTTCCGGTGAAAATTGCTCAATTACATTTGCAACCGCTTTCATATCCTTTCCAAATCTGGGTCCAAGGACTTTAAAATTTGGTTTTACCTGTTTTATCAGGAGCCCCGAGGCATCGTCAATCAATTCAATTTGCTTTACGTTCACTTCAGATTTGATCAAATCCTCTACCGCCTCTATTTCGGCCCGCTGCTGTTCATCAAGCACAGGGATCATGATGCGTTGCAGTGGCTGGCGAACTTTTATCATTTCCTTTTTACGCAGGGAAAGCACCAATGATGAAATGATTTGTGCTTTTTCCATTTTGCGCTCCAGGTCTTTATCCACAAATGTATCGATATATTCAGGAAAATCAGCTAAATGAACCGAATCAAACCCTTCTTTGTTAGAGGTTGCATT
>JAENXB010000140.1 GCA_016649785.1 Flavobacteriaceae bacterium | reverse complement strand
GAATTGTATAAAGCGGTGTTGAGAAAATCGAGATTCTGGGAAAATTCAGGCAGACTGATGTACGTTGTAGGGGCTACAAAAGCTGAATATCTCACTGAAATTAGAAAAATAATTCCAGACAGTTTTTTATTGGTACCCGGGGTTGGCGCTCAGGGCGGAAGCCTTGAGGAAGTCTGCAAATATGGAATGACTAAAGATGTGGGACTCTTGGTGAATTCTTCACGAGCCATTATTTATGCCTCCGACACTTCGAATTTCGCCGAAATTGCCGCCGCCAAAGCCGAAGTTATGCAGCTGGAAATGGCGGAGCAACTAGCCTTATTTGAAGCGGAAGAGCTTTAAATGTTTAGGTCCTGATTTAATTGAATCTGGAATATTCAAAAGCTCTCTTTCTGACTTCGTCCTTTTTTAACCGCAAAGAACGCAAAGGGAAAATCACAAAGGACGCAGAGAAAAAACAGCAACTTAAAATGAAATCGAAATAACCATTGGTTTAAATATTCAAGTGAATAGGTTTTTAGAACAGAATAGTCAATGGATCACAATGCTTTGCGCCCTTTGCGTAAACCTTTGCGACCTTAGCGGTTAATTTTTTTCTTCAATTTTATAAAACAGAGCCATTATGATTAGAGATCAACTGCAACGTGAACTCAATATTAAAGACGTTCCAAAACGCATAATTTCTTTGGTTCCCAGTCAAACGGAATTGCTGGTCGCCCTTGGGCTGGAAGAAAACATTGTGGGCATCACCAAATTCTGCATTCATCCGAAGTACCTCAGAAAGTCAAAAACAGTAGTTGGGGGAACAAAAAAGGTCCATTTTGACAAGATCCGGGCGCTAAACCCGCTTATTTTGTGCAATAAGGAGGAGAATACCCTGGAAATGGTGCTGGAACTGGAGAAAATCGCGCCGGTGCATGTGTCCGAAATCATCGATTTTGAAGATGTGTTGATATTGATCGAAATGTATGGGAAGTTATTTGATCGTTATCGGGAAGCAAATCAATTAATTTTAAAACTGCAGAAGGAGAAAAGGGAATTTGAAAAAGAAATCCCTGTTATTCCTGGCAAAGTCGCCTATTTTATCTGGCGGGAACCCTGGATGGTTGCAGGAGGAGACACTTTTATTAATTCCCTGCTCAAACTAAACGGATGGGAAAATGTATTTGAAAATAACGAAAGCAGGTATCCTGAAATTAAACGGGAGGAATTGAAAAGATTAAAACCGGATTTGATACTGCTGTCTTCAGAACCATATCCCTTTAAAGAAAAGCATGTTGAAGAAATGCGGGAAATTTGTAATGTTCGTGTAGAACTTGTAGATGGCGAATATTTCAGTTGGTATGGGTCAAGATTGATTCCCGCCTTTGATTATTTCAAAAAACTTCAGAAACTTTTATCAGGTTCCTTTTAATTCATTCTTTTTAACTCTTTCAGTATTTTCTTGGCCCGGGCATTAAGTTTGTCGCTTTTCTCTTTATCTACCAAGGCCATTTTAAAGGCACGGCTCATCAATTTAGAAAATTCGTGTCTCAGGCGTTCCTCTTTATTTCGGTATAATAGATTTCCAAACATCATCTTCACTTTAGACGACAAAAGTAAAAGTTAAGTTTATTAAAATGTATTAAGCTGAGGTTAAGGGAAATGTAAAGTATGCCAAAGTATTGAACTGACCCGTTAAAATTGTTAATCCTGCAATGCAAAAACTCTTTGAAGCAAGGTTGTTGTTCTCGCTGCAAGATTGGTCCTAATTTGTTGTTCCTCAATCGCAATCATGGTAAATACTCCATCCAGGGCTTTGTTGGTCACATAATCCGTTAAATCGGGATTCACTTTTGAGGTAAGTGGCAGGGAGTTGTACCTGTCAATGATGTTAGCCCAAACTTTTGTGGCGCCTACCCGGTTCAATGAATTGGAAATAATAGGGTTGAATCTCGCGTACAATTGAGTTTCGGTTTTCTGATTTAGATAAGTAGTGGCGGCAGTATTGTTTCCCAATAAAATATTCCGGGCATCGGTAAAAGTTATATTCTGGACCGCATTGATAAAAATAGGAGTAGCTTCTTTCACGGCGTCTTCCGCTGCTCGGTTTAAAACTTTCAAACCTTCATCGGCAAGAGCACTCATTCCAATATCCCGCAAAGTTTTGTCCACTTTTTGCAACTCCGGGGGAAGGTTAATTCGCACTAATTCATTATTAAAAAAACCGTCTTCTTCAGTCAGTTTGGTAACCTGTTTATCAATTCCAAAATTCAGGGCTTGTTGAAGTCCCATTGCTATTTCAGTATTTGTAATTCCGTATCCGCCGTTGGGCATCTGGTTTGCAATATCCTGTAATTCGGCACAACCCATAAAAAAGGGGAGAATGGCCAAAAGAAGTATTTTTTTCATCTTCAAAGTTTTTTCAAATGTATTGATAAAAAATTTATGGATTAAACCATTATTTTTACTGGAGTTTGAATTTTAGAATTTCGATATTTAACCTGGTTTCATTCAGGATAATTCTTCAGGGGTAGAAGGAAAACCGTTAAAACGGTTGGGATATTTAATATTGCATAATTTTCCCATGATTGAAATCATGGGCTGTGTTTATCATATTTCCGCCAAAATGGTTTAAGCATTTTTAAACAGGCTTTCGGTTTTTGGACATAGGAGAATAAGACATGATTTTTTTTACGATAGAAATCCTAATCGGTGTTATGGGATAATTTTTATTTTGATGAAATCTTTAAAAAGTTATTGAATTCGGAAAGTTCGTTGCGAAATTCGTAAATTGCAGCCACAAAATTTATTTTAAGAAATGGAAATACAAGCTCCTTATAAGCCCAAAAACACAATAAGAATAGTAACCGCAGCCTCTCTTTTTGATGGGCATGATGCCGCAATAAATATCATGCGCCGCATTATCCAGTCTACCGGAGTGGAAGTTATTCATTTAGGCCATGACCGCAGCGTGGAAGAAGTGGTAAACTGTGCAATTCAGGAAGATGCAAATGCCATTGCAATGACTTCCTATCAGGGCGGACACAATGAGTATTTTAAGTATATGTATGATTTGTTGAAGGAAAAAGGAGCAGAGCATATTAAGATATTCGGTGGCGGAGGCGGTGTAATTCTTCCGGATGAGATTCAGGAATTGATGGATTACGGCATCACCCGTATTTATTCCCCCGATGATGGAAGGGGATTGGGATTACAGGGAATGATCAACGATTTGGTGAAAACTGCGGATACTCCCACCCCAGCTTTAAAAAATAAAAAATACGCACAAAAACTTCTAAAACAGAAGGATGTAAATACAATCGCCCGTTTGATCTCCTTAGCCGAAAACAGGCATGAGGAGTTTCAGGAAAGCTTCAACGAAATAGAAGTTCCAAAAAACGGGACTCCGGTACTTGGTATTACCGGAACCGGTGGCTCCGGAAAATCTTCGCTGGTAGACGAACTGGTGAGAAGGTTTTTAATAGACTTCCCGGATAAAACCATCGGGATTGTCTCTGTAGATCCTTCCAAACGAAAAACAGGGGGAGCTTTATTGGGAGACAGGATCCGTATGAATTCCATCAACAGTCCACGGGTTTATATGCGGTCTTTGGCTACGCGCCAATCCAATCTTGCACTGTCCAAATATGTCGCTGAAGCCGTTGAGGTTTTAAAGGCGGCAGAATATGATCTTATTATTTTAGAAACCTCCGGAATTGGACAATCTGATACCGAGATCATAGAACATTGTGATGCATCGTTATATGTTATGACGCCCGAGTTTGGTGCTGCCACTCAATTGGAAAAAATAGACATGCTCGATTTTGCCGATCTGGTATCCATCAATAAATTTGACAAACGGGGTGCTTTGGATGCCTTGAGGGATGTTAAGAAACAATATCAGCGCAATCATGGATTATGGCATGAAGATTTGGAAACACTTCCGGTTTACGGAACCATAGCTTCCCAGTTCAACGATCCGGGAATGAATACGCTTTATAGAAAAATAATGGACAAGGTTCATGAAAAAACGAATTCTGCCCTGAATTCCACCTTTCACAGCGAGGACGAAAAGAGCGAAAAAATATATATCATTCCGCCAAAAAGAATCCGTTATTTATCTGAAATTGCTGAAAACAACCGCAGTTACGATGAAAATGCACTTGTTCAGGTAGAGGTTGCCCAAAAACTCTACGGAATTTTCAAGACTTTGGAATCGGTTACAAAGATTGAGCTGAGCCTGTCGAAATTTGGCATTGAAGAGGAGCAGCTCAATGAAGCTACTACTGAAGAAAACAAGGATTTTGTCGGCCTTTTAAAGAAGGAATTTGACAAGGTGAAAATGGATCTCAATCCTTATAACTGGGAAGTAATTACCGGTTGGGACGAGAAAACAAATAAATATAAGGAGCCGGTTTATTCATTTAAAGTACGGGATAAGGAATTAAAAGTTGAAACCCATACCGAATCTTTGTCCCATACACAGATACCCAAGGTGGCATTGCCTAAATACAGGGCCTGGGGTGATATCCTTCGCTGGTGTTTACAGGAAAACGTTCCCGGGGAATTTCCCTATACCGCCGGATTGTATCCCTTTAAAAGAGCCGGTGAGGATCCAAGCAGGATGTTTGCAGGGGAAGGCGGGCCGGAACGTACAAATCGTCGTTTTCACTATGTGAGTAAGGGTTTGCCCGCAAAACGACTATCTACAGCATTTGACTCGGTAACGTTATATGGAAATGATCCCGATCTTAGACCCGATATTTACGGAAAAATTGGGAATGCAGGGGTTTCAATCTGCTGTCTGGACGATGCGAAAAAATTATATTCCGGATTTGATCTGGCCGATGCTATGACATCAGTGAGTATGACCATCAACGGTCCTGCGCCTATGTTGCTCGGATTTTTTATGAATGCGGCCATTGATCAGCAATGTGAAAAATATATTCAAGAACACGGGCTGGAGAAGGTAGTTGAAGAAAAAATCAGCAAGAGCTATAAAGATAAAAAACTGGAACGTCCATCTTATCAGGGTAAATTGCCCGACGGAAACAACGGCCTTGGCCTGATGCTTCTGGGAATTACCGGAGACCAGGTTTTACCGGCAGATGTTTATGCCAAAATAAAGAAACACACCCTGAATGTAGTTCGGGGAACCGTGCAGGCCGATATCTTAAAAGAAGATCAGGCGCAAAATACCTGTATCTTTTCTACAGAATTTGCTTTGCGCTTAATGGGCGATGTGCAGGAATATTTTATAGAAGAAAAAGTACGGAATTTTTATTCGGTTTCAATTTCAGGCTATCATATAGCCGAAGCAGGAGCCAACCCAATTACCCAATTGGCACTTACGCTTTCCAACGGATTTACCTACGTTGAATATTACCTGAGCAGGGGAATGGACATCAATAAATTCGGGCCAAACCTTTCATTCTTTTTCTCAAATGGAGTTGATCCTGAATACGCGGTTATTGGACGGGTAGCGCGTAAGATATGGGCGAAAGCCTTAAAACACAAATACAACGCCGATCCACGGGCTCAAATGTTGAAATATCACATTCAAACTTCCGGCCGCTCTTTGCACGCCCAGGAAATTGATTTTAATGATATCCGCACAACCTTACAAGCTTTATATGCAATTTACGACAACTGTAACTCCTTGCATACAAATGCCTATGATGAAGCTATTACAACTCCTACAGAAGCATCGGTGCGAAGGGCAATGGCGATCCAGTTGATCATCAACAAAGAACTCGGTTTAACCAAAAACGAAAATCCTATTCAGGGTGCTTTTATAATTGAAGAGTTAACCGATTTGGTGGAAGATGCAGTATTGCACGAATTCGACAGGATAAATGAAAGGGGCGGGGTTCTTGGCGCAATGGAAACCATGTATCAGCGCAGTAAGATCCAGGAAGAAAGCTTGTATTATGAAACCTTAAAGCACAACGGAGAATTTCCCATTATTGGGGTGAATACATTTTTGAGTTCTACAGGCTCTCCAACGGTTACACCGGGAGAAGTAATTCGGGCTACCAAGGAAGAAAAGCAATACCAGATCGCTACTCTGAAAAATTTGCATCACGCAAAAAAAGAAGATACCAAAAGTGTTCTGGAAGAGATCCAAAAGGCAGCGATCAATAATGAAAATTTATTTGAGGTTTTAATGGAAGCGACCAAAGTGTGTTCCCTGGGCCAGATAACATCGGCTATGTTTGAAGTTGGAGGACAGTATAGAAGGAACATGTAAGAAAAAGTTAGAGGTTGGAAGTGGGAAGTAAAGAAAAGAAACAAGAGACAAGAAAAAAGACTTTTGAAATACGAAATGTTAAGTAGTTCGAAGAATTGTTCTTCTCCCTTTAGGGCCGGGGGGAAACGGATCAAAAAGGACGAAAAAAACGCAAAGAGTCACTTTTGTGCTCTTTGCGTTTTTTTTCCTTGTGTGCGTGAAACCAAGAAATAAATTCTAAATTCCTCATAGTCTCCATTCCTTTTTTTTACTCCAAAGGATCATCAAAAGGATTTTCAAACGGGATATCGTCATCTGGATCTTTGTCATCATAATTAACGCCTGGGGGATTAAATAAACCCCATCGATCTATAATGTAATCCCATTTATCAAAGGTTTTTACCCATTCAGCAAAGAGTACCCTGAATTCTTCAATTTCATTTCTCAAAAGTTCCAGATATTCTGTATCTGTGAAACCTTCAATCACAAAACTGTTGCATTGCACATAGATCTGCCTGGCACATTTCCTTATGATTGCTGCATTTTCCATCCTCAGGTCATATAAACCTGCTCCTACAGCACCCGCAATTTTTGGAGGAATTTGCATTGCATCAGCTCGCATAAATTCAGCGGTAACTTTTAAGTATTCTTCTTCCTCCGGAACAAGATTTACAATCCGGTCAACTATTTCCAAAATCTCCATCGCTTTTTTAAAAAGCGGCATCTTTTGAAGCTTATCCCTATCCATTTTTTAATTTTGAATTAATTTCGCTTAAATGTAAAATCTTTATTTTCTAAAAACAAAATTCAACTTAGATTTGTAAAAAATTAAGTGCCAATTGACTAGCATGTAATTGCTATATATTTATGGAAAATCTATGGTTATTTGCAATTGCAGTGTTCACAGGATTCTTTGCCATCAATAGTCCGGCGGGAAATATTCCTATTTTTTTAAGCCTTACCAAGCAAGCCGATAAACAAACTAAAAAGAAAATTTCCCGAAAAGCCACTTTCACAGCCTTTGTGATCGTTACTGGGTTTATTATTTTGGGAAAATATGTTTTTGACTTATTTGGTATCACCATCCCTGCCTTTAAAATTACAGGGGGAATTCTGATATTTTTTGTTGGTTTTGAAATGATCAGGTCCCAGGAATCCAGTATTGATAATCAATCGGAGATCAATTTTAATGAAGGTATTTCCATTTCGCCTTTGGCAATTCCAATTTTAGCAGGCCCCGGAACCATTGTTACCGCGATGAACTTTACCACCAATGCCAGTTATTTACAACTTGCCATAATTGTTGTAATGCTTGGATTAATAATGTGGTTGAATTACCTGGCGTTTATTTCCAGTGAATATTTAGTGCGGTATATCGGT
>JAENXB010000155.1 GCA_016649785.1 Flavobacteriaceae bacterium | reverse complement strand
GGGAATACCACTATAATTATTCAGGGTAAAAAACGATTTGAAATTTCTGAAATTATTTCAGAAAAACCTTATTTAACAGCTTCAATTAAAGAAGTGCCAGAGAAAAGGCCGGAATCAAGCAACAAGGAATTCGCTGCAATTGTGGATTCTATAAAAGACCTGTCTCTTCAAATTATAAAAGGCAGCCCGAATATTCCTTCAGAAGCATCTTTTGCTATTAAAAATATTGAAAGCCCTTCGTTTCTTATAAACTTTGTTTCTTCCAATATGAACCTGACGGTTGAGGAGAAACAAAAATTGCTGGAAACCAATAATTTAAAAGACAGGGCACTGTCTACCTTAAAATATATGAATATTGAGTTCCAAAAACTGGAACTAAAAAATGATATTCAAAGCAAGGTTCAAAGCGATATGAGCCAGCAACAACGGGAATATTTCCTTCATCAGCAAATGAAGACGATCCAGGAAGAATTGGGTGGTGTTTCTCAGGAAGACGAGATGGAAGAATTTGCCGTTCGTGCCAAGAAGAAGAAATGGGGAGAAAATGTTAAAAAACATTTTACCAAAGAACTCGCCAAAATGCAGCGAATGAATCCCCAGGTAGCTGAATATTCCATTCAGCGCAATTATCTGGATCTGTTTTTAGATCTTCCCTGGAATGAATTCAGCAAAGATAAATTCGATTTAAAACGCGCTAAAAAGATCTTGGATAGGGATCATTATGGATTGGATGATGTAAAAGAAAGAATTATTGAATATCTGGCGGTTTTAAAACTGCGTAATGATATGAAATCGCCAATTATATGTTTATACGGTCCTCCCGGAGTTGGAAAAACTTCGTTGGGAAAATCCATTGCCGAGGCTTTAGGCCGGGAATATGTTCGTATTTCCTTGGGTGGGTTAAGAGATGAAGCAGAGATTCGCGGGCACCGTAAAACCTATATTGGCGCGATGCCCGGAAGGATTATTCAGAGCCTTAAAAAAGCGGGGACAAGCAATCCTGTATTCGTCCTGGATGAAATAGATAAACTTACCAGTGGGCATAGCGGGGATCCTTCCTCGGCCTTACTTGAGGTTCTGGATCCTGAACAAAACAGCGATTTTCACGATAATTTCCTGGAAATGGGATTTGACCTTTCCAAGGTGATGTTTGTTGCAACTGCCAACAGTTTGGGCAACCTGCAACCGGCATTAATGGACAGAATGGAAATAATCAATGTTTCCGGATATACCATAGAGGAGAAAGTTGAAATTGCAAAACGACATTTACTTCCGAAACAATTAAAAGAGCACGGACTTTCCAAAGAACATCTTAAAATTGGGATCCCTCAACTTGAAAAAATTGTAGAAGGTTACACCCGGGAATCCGGAGTGCGCGGACTTGAGAAAAAAATCGCCAAAATGGTGCGGTATGCAGCCAAGAATATTGCGATGGGTGAGGAATATCACATCAAGATAACCAATGAAGATGTCCTGGAAATTTTGGGAAGTCCCCGAATGGAAAGGGATAAATATGAAAACAACGATGTTGCTGGAGTTGTAACCGGACTTGCCTGGACCCAGGTTGGGGGCGATATTTTATTTATTGAATCAATTCTTTCCAGAGGAAAAGGTAATCTTAGTATTACCGGAAACTTAGGAAAAGTGATGAAGGAATCGGCTACTATAGCGATGGAATATATAAAATCCAATGCCGAATTTTTAGGACTTGACCAGGATGTTTTCAGCAAATACAATGTACATATTCACGTACCGGAAGGTGCTACCCCTAAAGACGGACCAAGCGCAGGGATAACCATGTTAACTTCTTTGGTATCGCTGTTTACCCAGAGAAAAATCAAAAAGAGCCTGGCCATGACAGGCGAGATCACTTTGCGTGGGAAAGTGTTGCCGGTTGGTGGATTAAAAGAGAAAATATTGGCCGCAAAAAGAGCGCGGATCAAAGAGATTATTTTATGTGAAGAAAATAAGCGCGATATAGACGAAATAAAAAAGGAATATCTGGAAGGGCTTACCTTTCATTATGTGAAAGATATGGAAGATGTAATTAAGTTAGCCTTAACAGATGAAAAGGTTAAAAATGCAAAAATCCTTTAATAAACAAACCCCGGATGAACCCGGGGTTTAATATTTTCAAAAAAATCAAAACTCCTATTTTCTTACATTTGCTTTTTCGTGAAGAGATAGGCCAATTGACTTAAGTTAAAATAAGAAAGCATAATTGATGAACAATAAAATCACAATCGCAGTAGACGGGTTTTCTTCCACTGGAAAAAGCACTGTTGCCAAGCAATTGGCTAAAGAATTGGGTTATGTTTATGTAGATACAGGTGCTATGTATAGAGCAGTAGCTTTATTTGCAATGCGGAATTCATTAATAACGGATTCTTCCTTTAATAAAGAAGGATTAATAGCACAATTGCCCGAAATAAATTTAAAATTCGTTTTTGATGATAAACTGGGTTTTGCAGCGATCTTTTTAAATGGTGAAAATGTAGAAGCGGAAATCAGGACCATGGAGGTTTCACAATATGTAAGCAAAGTAGCGGCCATTTCAGAGGTGAGAGAAAAACTTGTCTCCTTGCAAAAAATGATGGGACGGGAAAAAGGAGTGGTTATGGATGGCCGGGACATTGGAACTGTCGTGTTTCCAAATGCTGAACTGAAAATATTTATGACTGCTTCTGCCGAGAAAAGAGCCAAACGCAGGTATTTAGAATTACAGGGAAATAATCAAAAGGTAAGTTACGAAGAAGTATTAAAAAATGTGGAAGAGCGTGATCATCTGGATACAACCAGAAAAGATTCCCCTTTGGTAAAGGCCGAAGATGCTTTAGAAGTCGATAATTCCGAAATGGGTATTGACGAGCAATTTGAAAAAATATACAGGCTCGCCCAGGCTGCCATAGATTCTGTAAATTCTTCAAAATAAAATAGTATTTTAATTTAAATGCAGTTTTTTATTTTCAGAAAATAAATTGTACTTTTGCATTCCTTTTTGGCGAAGTAATGGAAAGAGAAAAGGGTTGACAATCAAATCAATAATCGCTTCTGTGTTTTTTATTGCCTGAATTTTTCCGAAGAAACATAGAATACAAATAATACAATCAGCAATGGCTGAAGAAACAAAAAATCAAGAAGTTCAAGAGAACGAAAACTCTGAAGTTCAAACAAAAACAAGTCTGTCTCCACAACAGGAAAATCCTGAAAAATTTCTGGAAGATTTCGATTGGCACAACTACGAAGAAGGAATTGATCCTGTAGATGATACCAAATTGGAAGAATTTGAGAAATTGGTAGCCGAAAATTTCGTAGACACCTTAAATGATGAGGTTGTAACAGGAAAAGTAATCAATATTACAGATCGTGATGCAATTATTGACATTAACGCGAAGAGTGAAGGTGTTATTTCATTAAACGAATTTCGTTACAATCCAGACCTTAAAGTTGGGGATGAGGTAGAAGTTTTAATTGACGTGCGTGAAGATTCAACCGGACAATTAATTCTTTCTCACCGTAAAGCCCGCGTTATTATGGCTTGGGATCGTGTGAACAAAGCTCACGACGAAAGTTTAATAGTAAATGGTTTTGTGAAATGTCGTACCAAAGGTGGTATGATCGTCGATGTATTTGGTATCGAGGCGTTCTTGCCAGGTTCTCAAATAGACGTGAAACCTATCAGGGATTACGATGCTTACGTAGGTAAAACAATGGAATTTAAGGTTGTGAAAATCAATCATGAATTCAAAAACGTTGTTGTATCTCACAAAGCTCTTATTGAAGCTGATATCGAGGAACAGAAAAAAGAAATTATCGGTCAGTTAGAAAAAGGTCAGGTATTGAAGGTACTGTTAAGAATATCACTTCTTACGGTGTATTCGTTGATCTTGGTGGAGTTGATGGATTAGTCCATATTACAGACCTTTCATGGTCTCGTATCAACCACCCTAATGAGATTGTAGAATTGGATCAAAAACTTAATGTTGTAATTCTTGACTTCGATGAAGCTAAAACAAGAATTCAATTAGGATTGAAACAATTGAACAAACATCCTTGGGAAGCACTTGACAGTGAAATGAAGGTTGGCGATAAAGTAAAAGGAAAAGTAGTCGTTATTGCTGATTACGGTGCATTCATTGAAGTTGCTGAAGGAGTTGAAGGACTTATTCACGTTTCTGAAATGTCCTGGAGCACGCACTTGCGTTCTGCTCAGGATTTCGTAAAAGTTGGTGATGAGGTTGAAGCTCAAATTCTGACTTTAGATCGTGAAGACAGAAAAATGTCACTTGGGATCAAACAATTAACACCTGATCCATGGACTGATATTACCGCTAAATATCCTGTAGGTTCTAAACATACCGGTATTGTGCGTAATTTCACCAACTTTGGAGTGTTTGTTGAATTGGAAGAAGGAATAGACGGACTTATTTATATCTCTGATCTTTCCTGGACCAAGAAAATCAAACATCCATCTGAATTTACCAATGTAGGTGATACCCTGGAAGTTATTGTATTGGAACTGGATGTTGAAGGACGTAAACTAAGTTTAGGTCACAAACAAACCGAAGTGAACCCTTGGGATAAATACGAAACTGAATTCGCTGTGGGAACTACCCATACTGCTGAAATCGCTGAAATCGTAGACAAAGGTGCAACTATTGAATTCAATGAAGATATCACCGCTTTTGTTCCTACCCGTCACCTTGAAAAGGAAGATGGTAAGAAATTGAAGCAGGGAGAATCTGCGGAATTTCAAATAATAGAATTCAATAAAGAATTCAAGCGAGTGGTAGCCTCACATATGGCGATCCATAAAGAAGAAGAGCAACAAATTGTGAAGCAAGCCGCTAAAAAAGCAGCTACGCAGAGCAGTGATAAAACCACTATTGGTGATGTGAATGCTGAACTTCAAGCTTTAAAAGATAAAATGGAAGGTAAAAAATAATCAGAAAACTGATTGTAATTCACACCATTGATCTTATCAAGTAAAAACCTCCCTGAATTTCAGGGAGGTTTTTTTTTACTAAAAAAATAACAAATGTAAAATTGGATTTTGCTTCCCAAAATTTAAATTTTAAAAATGCGACTATTTTTTTCGTTATTGAGATTAGTAGGGAGTTTTAAACTACTACGAAACCAAAAAAATTCTTACTTTTGTTATAATAACTTCAGTTTTATAAATTATGAGCCAAAAAGTGTTGCTTAATTCAAAAGAGATCAACATCATTCTACACCGTTTGGCCTGTCAGTTAATTGAGAATCATCCCGGATTTGAAGATACAGTGATTATAGGAATTCAGCCCCGAGGGGTGTATATGGCGGATCGTATAATTAAAGTGTTGGAGGAAGAATATGGAATAAAAAACATCTCAAACGGACAATTGGATATCACTTTTTACAGAGATGATTTTAGAAGGAGTGATAAACCCCTGGAAGCCAATAACACAAAAATAGATTTTATTGTTGAAGATAAGCATGTGGTTTTTATAGATGATGTATTATATACCGGAAGGAGTATTCGTGCCGCTTTAACTGCCATACAATCTTTTGGGAGACCGAAGTCAATTGAATTGCTTACCCTTATAGATAGAAGATTTAGCCGGCACTTGCCTATACAACCGGATTATAATGGCAGGCAGGTTGATGCCATTAACAACGAAAAAGTAAAAGTGCACTGGAAAGAAAATGAAGGAGAAGATGCTGTGTACGTTATCTCAAAATAAATAATTTCATGAGCGAATTAAGTGTTAACCACTTATTGGGTATTAAATATCTTACTCTTAAAGATATTGACCTGATTTTTAAAACTGCCGATCATTTTAAGGAAGTCATCAACAGGCCTATTAAAAAAGTTCCTTCACTTAGGGATATTACAATAGCCAATTTGTTTTTTGAAGACAGTACCAGGACCCGGCTATCTTTTGAACTGGCAGAAAAAAGGTTAAGCGCTGATGTGGTCAATTTTTCAGCGGCGTCTTCCTCCGTAAAAAAAGGCGAAACACTTATAGATACCGTCAATAATATCCTGGCAATGAAGGTGGATATGGTCGTTATGAGGCATCCAAATCCTGGAGCAGGTATCTTTCTGTCAAAACATGTAGATGCCAGTATCATAAATGCCGGTGACGGGACTCATGAGCACCCCACTCAGGCATTGTTGGATAGCTATTCCATCAGGGAACGTTTGGGGGAAGTAAAGGGTAAAAAAGTGCTTATCGTAGGAGATATTCTGCATAGCCGTGTTGCCCTTTCCAATATTTTTGCTTTAAAATTACAAGGGGCAGAGATTAAGGTATGCGGCCCAAAAACCCTTATCCCTAAATATATAGAGTCTTTAGGAGTTACTGTTGAAACCAATCTAATAAAAGCTTTGGAATGGTGCGATGTGGCAAATATGCTCCGGGTTCAAAATGAACGTATGGAAATCAGTTATTTTCCGAGTACCCGTGAATACACTCAGCAATTTGGGTTGAATAAACAGATTTTAGATTCATTAAAAAAAGAAATAATAGTAATGCACCCAGGTCCCATAAACAGGGGAGTGGAGATAACCAGTGATGTTGCCGATTCTAAACAGGCAATTATTTTGGACCAGGTTCAAAATGGGGTAGCTATTCGAATGGCGGCAATTTATTTATTGGCTTCTAAAATTAAACGCTAAGTTAAAGATCAGGTTAAATTTTGATTTATGAAATCGGGGGAAGATCTTTAAAAACAAATAATATCCAAATATGAAAATCACTCACAAAGACAATTATATAATTCTTACGCCCGAAAAGGAGGACATTGCGGAATTTGTAAAATACCTTACCAAAAATCATTCGGATTTTAAAAAGGATAATGTGGTTATCGATATTATTAAATACGATGCCCTAAGCCAACAGGAATTACTTTTGTTTTTGG
>JAENXB010000137.1 GCA_016649785.1 Flavobacteriaceae bacterium | reverse complement strand
TTAAAACTTTGGCAAGGGCTTGGTTATTACTCCCGTGCAAGAAATTTACATGAAACCGCCCGCCATGTGGCTTTTCACTTAAATGGTCAATTTCCCACGACTTATAAAGAATTGTTACTGTTAAAAGGGGTGGGAGATTATACGGCCAGCGCAATAGCTTCCATTTGTTATGATGAACCGGCCGCTGTTGTAGACGGAAATGTTTACAGGGTCCTTGCCAGGTATTTTGAGATTGATACTCCTATTAACAGTACTGGTGGAATTAAGGAATTTAAAGATCTGGCCATGGAACTGCTGGATACCGGAAATCCTGGGATTTACAATCAGGCGGTGATGGAATTTGGCGCATTGCATTGCAAGCCTCAACTTCCTCTTTGTGAAACCTGTTCTTTATCTAATGGCTGCCTCGCCCTAAAAAATAAAAGAATAGCCGAATTACCGGTGAAGCTTAAAAAAGCTAAGATCAAAAAAAGATATTTCAACTATTTGGTTTTCCTTTCTGAAGAAAATAGGACCATTATAGAACAGCGCTCCGGTAAAGGAATTTGGGAAGGTTTATATCAATTCCCGCTGTTGGAAACAGATGAAGCTGTGAGTGCTGAAAAATTGCAGTTTGATGAACAATTTGTACAACTTACCGGGAAAGGAATTCAGAAGATCCGATTGTTTAATGAAACCCCAATTGTACACAAGCTTTCCCATCAGCATATTTACACCCGGTTTTGGGTAGTCGATAAAAAGGATTTGCCCAAAGAGTCCATTCCGGTTGAGAAACTGCATGAATACCCGGTTCCGGTGCTAATAGCCAATTTTTTAAACGAGTATAATTTTGGACAATATTAAGGCCGAAGTATAATTTTGATTTTTGAAATTACCGAAATTTCTAAATTTCAATATGGCAAACTAAATTATTTTCTTTATTTTTAGACGGACAATTAACCAAATTGCAATAAATTTGCGGTTTAAATTTAATTATTATAATGACTGGAACACTTAACAAAGTAATGTTGATAGGGCATACCGGAGACGATGTAAAAATGCATTATTTTGAAGGAGGAGGTGCTATAGGGAGATTTTCTATTGCTACCAACGAAGTTTATACCAATAAATCTACTGGACAACGGGTGGAAAGTACAGAATGGCACAACATTATTGTAAGAAATAAGGCCGCCGAGATCTGCGAAAAATACCTTAAAAAAGGCGATAAGGTGTATGTTGAAGGTAGGCTTAAAACCCGAAAATGGACTGATGATAAAGGAATTGAACGATATTCGGTAGAAATTCAATGTACCGATTTCACATTCTTAACTCCAAAAACGACTTCAGGACCTGAAGCACAAAATTCACCTTCGGCCAAACCGGTTTCCAGTCCAGAAAATGATACTTTAGCCAATCAACCTTTGGGTAAAGAAGATGAAAGTGAAGATGATTTGCCCTTTTAAGTTTAACTAATACCAAAGCTATTGGATCCAGATCCTCCCAGTTTAATTCAGTTATTTTTTTCTATAGATTATACGCAAATCGTTAGCATTGTAATAATGCTGGGCTTGCTTATTTGTTCGGCCCTGGTCTCGGGCGCCGAAGTCGCTTTCTTTTCCCTGACCCCGTCAAATTTTCTCACCGAAAACGGAAAGAGAAGTAATACTCAAAAAATTGTTGTCCGGTTACTGGAAAAACCCAAAAAATTACTGGCAACTATTTTGGCTGCGAACAACTCTATTAATATAGCGATTGTTCTGCTTTTTGATAATATTAGCGACGAATTCTTCAAAAGCCTTGATACTGTCGCTTTTGGAATAGATTTTAAATTTATAGTTGAAGTTGGGTTAGTAACCTTTTTGATCTTGCTTTTTGGCGAGATCCTTCCCAAGGTTTATGCCAGCCGTAACAATGTGAAATTCTCCAATTTTATGGCTTACCCCATAAATGTATTGGACACCCTGTTCTCACCTTTAAGTGTTCCCATGAGGGCAGTCACAATTTTTATTCATAAACGACTGGGAAAAAAGAAAAGCTTTATTAGTGTTGATCACCTTTCCCAGGCTTTGGACCTCACCAGTGAAGAAGATACCACCAGGGAAGAACATAAAATTTTAAAGGGAATTGTCTCTTTCGGAAATACCGATACCAAACAGGTGATGAAGCCAAGAATGGATATTTTTGCTTTAAACGAAACCCAGGCATTTAAGGATATAATTCCTGAAATTATTGAAAACGGATATTCCAGAATTCCTGTTTACAGGGAAAACATGGATCAGGTAATAGGAATTTTATATGTAAAAGATCTATTGCCATATCTCAATAAAAAGGATTTTGACTGGACAACCTTGCTTCGGGATCCCTATTTTGTACCTGAAAATAAGAAACTGGACGATTTGATGAATGATTTCCAGGTAAGAAAAATCCACCTGGCCATTGTGGTAGACGAATATGGAGGTACAAGCGGTCTTATTTCCCTGGAAGATATTATTGAGGAAATTGTTGGAGATATAAGTGATGAGTTTGATGATGAGGATTTGATTTTTTCAAAATTGGATGATCGCAACTTTATTTTTGAAGGCAAGACACCATTAAAGGATTTTTATAAGATTATCCGGTTAGAAGACACTTCGGTTTTTGAAGATAAAAAAGGGGAAGCGGAAACCCTAGCAGGATTTTTGCTTGAAATTTCGGGTGGATTTCCCAAGAAAAACGAGGTCATCACTTTTTTGAATTATAAGTTCACGATAGAAGTGATAGACAATAAACGAATCAAACAAATAAAACTGAGTATTGAAGCGGAGTGATTTGATAAAAGGACTAATAGTTTATATTTTTATAACTGTAATTTTTACGGCCTGTAAGGATGATGCCCGTCCCAAACCAAACGCTTTTCTCACCCTGGAATATCCCGAGGCTGAATATTCCCGGGTCAATATAGGTTGCCCCTATAACTTTGAAAAAAATAATATTGCGCAGATCAAAGCCGCTAAAGGCAATAATCCCTGCTGGATAAACCTGGAATATCCCCTGCTGGATGCTGCTGTATTTATCACATATAGACAAGTGCACGGCGATCTGGATTCCTTATTGATGGATGCTCAGAAATTACCTTTGCAACACACAATTAAAGC
Organism: Flavobacteriaceae bacterium; assembly: GCA_016649785.1. Taxonomy (GTDB): domain Bacteria; phylum Bacteroidota; class Bacteroidia; order Flavobacteriales; family Flavobacteriaceae; genus Gillisia. Next base: position 4,589 of record JAENXB010000137.1, on the reverse strand, counting down.
CGATTTTATAAAAGGTGACATTTACACCAATCCAGAGCACAAGGTCTATGGCATGTTCTATGAAATTGAAGGGAATGCCGCTTCTCAGGCACAATTCTACATCACCGATAGCACTGAACATTTTATGACCGGGGCATTATACTTCAACCAGAAACCTAATTTTGATTCCATAATGCCCGCTGCCGCCTATTTAAAAAAGGATATGAAGCATTTGATGGAAAGTCTTCGCTGGGAATAATTTAAAAAATAGACGCATTATAGCCTTAAAAGTCCAATGTGCATATCTAAAGCACATTGGATTTTTTTTGTCTACATTTTTTTCATTCCGTTTTTGCTTTACATTTGCCAATTATTTTAACAAGTATATTTTAAATTTCAATTTGGTCAATGCCTTTAAAAAATCTTAAGTGGATTTATTTAATCCTGCTCTCCCTGGTATGGGGAAGTTCGTTTATACTCATTAAAAAAGGACTTATCGGCTTAAGCCCATTGCAATTGGGTTCCTTCAGGATACTTTTTGCCTCAATATTTCTGATCCTGGTTGGTTTTAAAAGCTTGTTTAAAATTTCCAAAAAACAATGGAAATGGATTGTGCTTTCGGCATTTTTAGGCTCTTTTTTCCCGGTGTATCTTTTTGCTTTTGCCGAAACGGAAATAGACAGTGCCGTGGCTTCCATTTTAAATGCTTCCACCCCTTTGATGGCTTTAATTTTTGGGGTATTCTTTTTTAGGGTAGGATTCACCCAAAATAAAGGAATTGGAGTGCTGATTGGTTTAATAGGCGCTTTGGGTTTGATCTATAGCGGGGCCCAGGTTAACCCGGATCAAAATTATTTTTACTCTGGTTTGGTAATTATCGCGGCAGGTTGTTATGCTATAAACGTGAACATTGTAAAAAGATATATGTATGATATCTCTGCCCTTGGGATTACGGCAGGAAATTTCTTGGTGTTGCTGCTGCCGGCAATTATAATATTGTATTTAACGGGGTTTTCCATAGGAGAAATTACTCAAGATCCCGAAGTTTCCCTCTCTGTTTTATATGTTATGATCCTTGGGGTGATAGGTACCGGGATCGCAATGATCATTTTTAACAAACTTATACAGATCTCAGATCCTGTTTTTTCAACCTCGGTGACATACACAATTCCCATAGTTGGATTGGGTTGGGGTGTTTTGGATGGAGAAATTTTCAGTAAATATCAGCTAATATCTGCTTTTGTTATTTTGTTGGGGGTGTTTTTAGTGAACCGCCCAAAAAGGTGAGTGACAAAGCGACAAAACCCGATTCCTTGAGCGTATCCTATTATTGCTTGTTTCGGAAAACATTCTGGACAAATATATCTTCCATCCTTATTTAATTGCCGCAAAAGGAATCCTCCCCGTTTTGACTAATCAACTCCAGGAAGGAAATTAGATTTTTAAGTACCAAAGAAGAGGGCTAGCCCTGAGTATTTTCAATTAAGAGGAATTTATAGTGTGATTTAAATAAAACCTTAAAATTCAGGAATAGGTCATAGAAATATGATGTTTCCTTGAAAGGAATAAATCTTGAATTAGCGTCCACTGGATGTAACCTTGGGAACCCTTGCGAAAAACGATAAGGAAGACAAAAACATACGTTTATCCCGTAATAATTTGGGATAAAGGGTTACATTGCTCTTGATATAACACGTTGTGCGTAATTATGACGAAAATGCAACAAAGAAGAATAATCAAACTTTTAACATTTTTAATATCTTCATTTCTAATCATTCCGACTTGTTACGGACAATATTTTATTTCTGGACATATTGACACAGAACAGAAAAACAAAACTGTGTATTTGAGTTTGCTTAAATATGACGAAGAAACGCTAATTACCGAAAACCAAATTCTTTTTTCTACACAAACCGACAGCACAGGATATTTTGAATTTAAAGGTCAATTACTCTCTGAAAAAGACAAACTTTACCGTATCCATTCAAATTTTGACAATACAAAAGCTTTGCAGTTGGTAAGCAACAGCGACAAGAACAATTATCACAATTTTATTTTCTCAAATACCGACACCATTTATTTTTCGAAATCTGGAAATAATTGGTTTAGTCAATCCCAAAACACAAATAAAGTAGATAAAGAATGGAGAAAACTAAAGCAATTTAAAGAAAAATTGGTGCAAGGATATTCCGAAGTAAAAAACAAAGAAGCACAACAACAAGCCATCAATGATTTCACGAAAAAAGTAAAAACATACAGCGACAAAAACGTTCCACATCCATTGATAAAACTTCTTGCATTTTCGGATATAAAAAGAAATAATTTTGACCTGAAAGCTGACTTTGAAAAAAATCCGGAATTCTACAATAACATTCTGAACTCACTTAAAAATTATTATTCGGAAACATCATATTACCTGCAATTTCAAGACGAAATTTCAAAGATTTCCAATGTTATTGTCCAACAAAAGTATTCATTTCACAAAAACCTGAATTATATTTTAGGTGTTTTGGTCTTGATTTTGGCTTGGAGTTCATTTTTGTTCTTCAGAGAATGGAGAGCAATCCAACGCAAAGAAGTCCAACAAGAAACTTCAATTTTGACACTAACGAATCAGGAAGAAAAAATTGCTAAACTGATTTTAGAAAACAAGTTAAATAAAGAAATTGCTGATGAACTTTTCATTTCATTAAGCACAGTAAAAACACATATCCGAAACCTCTATGCGAAACTAAATGTCGCAAATAGGCACGAATTAGCGAATAAATTCAAAAATCACCCTTGGGATTAGTCCTATTTTCAACCCTAATTTAAGCCACAATTCAGTATTTCGCACACTACCTTTGCTTCCGAATTATTAAACAATCAATCGGAAATGAAAAAAGTGTTTTTATTGTTGGTTTTGTCAATTATCATACAATTTGCCAACGCACAAGAAACTGACATCAACAAAATTTATCAATCTGCAATTGAAAATTATAAAGCCAAAGACTACAAAAAATCGGCAGATGAATTTTCCAAATTGATAGAATTAGCGAAAGGAATAGAAAACCTATCGGATTACGTTTTATTTCAAGGGACAACCATTTTTGCGGGTAATAACAACCAAGAAAAAACCTTTCAGATTTTGAATTATCTGATTAACGAACGTTTTTATTCAGACCTTGAAAAAGTAAATAACCAAAACGAATTTCAAAAATGGCACACTACAAAAGAATGGGAAAACGCCATTTTCAAAATCAAACAAAACAAAGCAACTCAACCCGTTAGAAACAGACAAAACATCAAAACAAAACTTCTGGAAGCTAAATCCATTTTAGAAAAGGATAACGGCAAACTTTGGGAGCATCAAATCTGGAATGATAGTATTATTGTAATTGATTATGACAACACCATTTACAGTTTGACAAAATTATCCAACAGCCAAACGGACGATAATACATTGTACTATAAAACAATGGAACCCAATACGCTTGTTTTTGTAAACACTACACAGAAATATGAGGGAAAAGAATATGCAACAGTTTTAAGCAATTATCTGAATGATAAAAGTTCAACCATTATTCACGAATTATTCCACTTGCTACAATTCAAATTCAGGAAATTTAACGGAGATGCAATTGCCTATTTGGACGAAACCAATGCGCGGATTTTATTGCGGTTAGAATATGAAGCGTTACGAAATGCCTTGAAAGCCATCAATGAAAACAAAGGAACTGATGAAGTGAAAAGTTATCTTAAAGATGCTGTCATACTTAGAAAAGAAAGACAAAAACAATATTCAAAATACCTGAACGCTGAATTAGAGATAGAAACTTTGGAAGGCTTGGCAAATTATACAGGTTTTGGTCTATCGACTTATGAAAACAAATACGATAAAGCTATATCGGAAATAAATCAGAGAGAAGAAGCCGAAACTTATACCCGACCTTTTCCTTACGCAAAAGGACCAGCTTACGGATTGATTTTTGATCACCTAAATGTCAAATGGAGAAATGGTTTGGACAAAATTTACAATTTTGCTGAAATCTATGAAACCAAAGTAAATAAATCAAAACTCAAAATCAGTAAAAAAACATTGGAACAAGCCAAAACAAGTAACAATTTTGATGAAATAAATAAGCAGGAAACTGCAAGGGAGGAACATCAAAATAAACTGATTGCCTATTACACCGATTTACTTATCAATAAACCGACTTTAAAAGTTGCTATTAGTGATTTTGACAATTACGGTCGCTCATTTAATATGAACGGAACATTAACGCTAAAGGACAAAGGAATTGTATATTCAAGCATACGTGGAAGAGATAAATCTGATGGCAAAAACTTTGGAAGTTTTTCAACGATTGAGGGGAAAGATGAACTTGGAAAATCTGGGATTTTAAGCTACAAAGAAAACGGAACAACTTACTTTGTATTTCCATTACCGACAAAAATAACTGACACAAAAGTCATCGGAGAATTTTACGAAATAGAACTAAATACAAACTGGAAACTCGTAAAGAAAGATGACGGAAATATGGAAATCATAAAAGAATAACTACGCACAATAACTAGGCGTTCGTGTGGCCGGTACGGCCCAACATGAACGCCCTGTTGACTGAACCGGT
>JAENXB010000371.1 GCA_016649785.1 Flavobacteriaceae bacterium | reverse complement strand
CTTCCTCTGGCAACAGTTTAATACTATCAGTATAAGCGATTTGTTTTTCCTCCAATTTCAACTTTAGTCTGTTAACTGCTTCAGGCGGATTTGACTCACCTTTCAAGACTAATTTGCCTTCATTTTCTTCGGCTTTCACATTAAATAGCGCGACCCTTTTGTCGGGAGCGTATTCCCTGGAAACTTCAGCAATAATTTCCTGAGAATCGATTAAAGATTTGTTTTCCTTTTCTGAATTTTGGCAAGCCCCAACAAATAATGCTATAAGGCTGATCAAGGTTATTTTTTTGAGAAGATCTATCATTTTATTTATTCTGAATTTTATGTTCAACTTTATTTTTCTGAAGCAATTCTGCCCCGGTTCCGTTCCTGTTTGGAAAGTGCACTTTTTCATCGTACACTTTTACGCCATCGGCAATATCATTTTTCAACAACATGGCGCCATCCATATCTACATAATCCAGTAAAGGCAACAATTGTGCAATTGCCGAAATTCCCACGGTAGATTCCGTCATACAACCCATCATGACTTTCATTCCGAGATTTTTTGCCTCGGCGATCATCCGTCTGGCCGGAGTAATCCCCGCACATTTGGTGAGTTTTATATTAATTCCGTGGAAATAATCCCTGCATTTTACAACATCCTGCTCAACTATACAACTTTCATCTGCAATTACGGGCAAAACCGAATTTTTATAAATCTCAGCCATTCCTTCAAAGTCATCGGGAGGTAAAGGTTGCTCGATAAACTCGACATTCAAACCTTTTAATTCAAGGGAATTTTTAATAGCTTCTGAAGCGCTCCAGGCTCCATTGGCATCTACCCTAAACACCGATTTTGTATGTTTGCGAAGTTCGGTGATAATCTTCACATCTTCTTTTGTTCCAAGCTTTATCTTATACAAAGGCCAGGGAAATTCGTCGATCTTTTGGACCATTTTTTCCACCGTATCAATTCCGATGGTATAATTTGTCAGAGGGATATTTTTAAGCTCCAGGCCCCACAATTTGTAAAGCGGCAGGCCTTTTCTTTTTCCGTTTAGATCGTGCATAGCCATATCCAGGGCGCATTGGGCAAAAGGATTGTCTTTTAAATACGGAAAAGTGATCTCCCACAATAGCTCCGGCTGCAGATGTATGTTTTTTTCAATAAGAGGCTCAATTGCCTTTATGGAAGCGATCATTGCCTCCACGGAAACCCCGTAATAAGAGGTTGCCGCAGCTTCCCCGTAGCCGGTGAAAGTTCCGTCAGATAATGCTACGATCAGGGTTTTTTGAAAATCCCTTGAACCGTGTGAAATGGTGAAGGTATTCTTAAGTTCCAGATCGAATGTATAAAACTTCAAATTCATAATTCCATATTTTCTGTTTTCTCCTGAAAGCGCCTAAATAAGGTTGTACGTTTTCTCCCAATCTTCAAGTCTTCTTTTTCCCGCAGGTCCTATGTTTGTATAATGGAAAAATTTCCTATAAAAGCATAAGTTTCAGATATTTATAGAAGAATTAAAAGTTAACCGCTTATAATAACCTATAAAATCGAAACTTATGCAACCACAATTTACAAAAT
>JAENXB010000054.1 GCA_016649785.1 Flavobacteriaceae bacterium | reverse complement strand
TATCAATTCCCTGGGTATCAAAATTAAAATTGGTACTGTTGTTTTTTTGGTGCACCATATCCAGGTGTGACTGTAAAACCACAGGTTTCCTGTTTTCCATCCCTTTGGTTGCAGGTTTTTTGATAATCACGTTGCCTACCTTGTCTACAAGGGTTTCCAATTTCAAATGCTTACCAAAATTTTTTATAAATTCAATTACCCGTTCTTCTTTCTTTGAAGGACGTGGTACTTCGTTCAAATCGGCAAAATTGCTCCAGAGATTTTTTGGCTCCTGGGCTCTTATTTCTTCATTCATATATAGATATTTAATAATTCGGTAATTTCACAAAGATATTGGTAATTAACAAAGCACGAAAATTTGTTCCTCCTTTATTAGTTTGTAATTTTAACCCGTGAAAAATAAAGCCGGAATCATTTTAGCCATTTTACTGCCACTGCAATATGTGGCGATCAGGATCATTTCCGGTTATCCAACCTTTATCGAAAACTGGTACAGCACCGGATTGTATCCCCATATTTCAAAGATTATGCGGTTTTCCCTGGGGGTATTACCATTTTCCCTGGGAGATCTGTTGTATACTTTTTTGATTTTTTCCATTATTAGATGGATCGTAATTAGAATTAATACCAGGTTCAAAAATCCGCGGAAATGGGTAATTGATTTTTTCGCCATATTCTCAATTATTTATTTTTGTTTTCATCTGTTTTGGGGATTGAATTATTACCGGTTGCCACTTCACAAAACACTAAAAATAAAAAACACCTATACTACTGAAGAACTGGTATTGCTTACCGAAACCCTTATTAAAAGATCTAATGAGGTACATCGTGAACTGATGCATAACGATTCGTCTTTAGTGCCATATAATTTTAGAAAAACCAAAATCCTTAAAAAAACCATTGACGGGTTTGATTTCCTAAGCACCGAATATCCCAAACTTACTTATCACGGGAAGAGTTTAAAACCCTCTTTATTTAGCATTCCCCTAACCTATATGGGATTTAACGGATATTTAAATCCGCTCACGAATGAAGCCCAGGTAAATACGCAAATAATAAATTATAAACTGCCCACAACTGCAAGTCATGAAATTGGCCATCAATTGGGTTTTGCCAAAGAAAATGAAGCCAACTTTATAGCTTGCCTGGCCACGATAAAACACCCGGATCCATATTTCCGGTATTCCGGATTGACCTTTGCCCTTCGGTATTGTTTAAACGAATTATATATCCGGGATTGTAATAAGGCCGAAACTTTATTAAAGACCATCAACCCCGGGATTATGGCAAATTATAAGGAGGTTCGGGAATTCTGGATACTTCATCAAAATCCTTTCGAATTTATTTTTCAATTCACCTACAGCGGGTTTTTAAAAGCCAATAACCAGGAGGATGGAATGAAAAGCTATAGTTATGTGGTGGCCCTTTTGGTCAATTATTTCGATGATGTGGAGAATGCGTTCTAGACCTTGCGCTGTTTATTAAAATTTTCTTAAATTTCAGCTTTTAAAAATTTCAGAATAAATCCATTCATTAACCCCATTCATTTATGAAATTCAAATTTCTACCGTTTATCCTATTTCTGGCAGGTTTTGGCATTCAGGCACAGCAATATTTTCCGCAAAACGACGGCGTAAAATCGGTCAATACCAATTACACTGTTTTCAAAAATGCAAAGATCCATATAGATCCCAATACGGTTATAGAAAACGGAATGTTTGCCATTAAAAGCGGTAAGATCACTGCAATTGGCAAATCCATCAGCATTCCAGAAAACTCTGTGCAAATAGATCTGGAAGGAAAAGAAGTTTATCCTTCCTTTATTGATATCTACAGCGAATTTGGAATTAAAAAACCCGTAAAAGCTGAAAGCGACAATAACCAACCACAATACGATGCCGGAAGGGAAGGATATTACTGGAATGATCATATTCGTCCCGAAACCAACTCTGCAAAGCTTTTTACATTCGATAAAGCTGACGCAGAAAAACTTCAGAAAATCGGATTTGGGGCAGTAAACACACATTTCCCAGACGGAATTATTCGCGGGACCGGAATGTTGGTCACCTTAAATACCGAAGGGACAGAGGGCGACCGGATTCTTAAAGATCGCTCGGCCCAATACCTATCCTTTGATAAAAGTGTTCAATCCCGCCAATCCTACCCTACTTCCATTATGGGCGCTATGGCTTTGCTGCGCCAAACCTATTTGGATGCCAACTGGTATCCCAAGGGAAATGCACAATATAACGATCTTTCACTGGAAGCATTGAACAAAAACAAAGACCTTATACAGATCTTCAAAACCGATAACCTGTTGGATGTATTGCGGGCAGATAAGGTTGGGGACGAATTTGGAATTCAATATGTGATCTTTGGAAGCGGAAACGAATTTGAAGGCCTGAAAGAAATAAAAAATACCAATGCTACCTTAATAATCCCTCTGGATTTTCCCGATGCTTATGATGTAGAAAATCCTTTTTTGGCCAACTATGTGAGTTTGCAGGATATGAAACGTTGGAATCAGGCACCGGCCAATTTGAAAATGCTGGCACAAAATGAGATCCCTTTTGTTTTGACTGCCTACAATTTAAAAGATGAGAAAAAATTTAAAACCAATCTCTTAAAAGCGATTTCTTACGGCCTTGATAAAAAAGCTGCGTTGGCTGCCTTAACAACCACTCCTGCCAAAATTTTAGGCCAGGAAAATAAACTGGGCGTTTTAAAAGAAGGCGCCTGGGCAAATTTCCTGATCACCTCCGGGGATTTTTTTGAGGAAGAAACCATTTTATATGAAAATTGGGTACAAGGACAAAGAAAAGTGCTTGAAAACATAAATAGAGTGAACCTTGCGGGCAATTATAAATTAAAGGTTTCCGGAAATGAATATGATCTAAAGATCACCGGAAAACCGGGCTCACCAAAAGTTGAAGTGAAACTGGCAGAAACCAAGATCAAGTCGAAAATTACTTATGAGGATACCTGGTTGAATTTGCTGCTTTCTTCCGTAGACACCACAAAAACCGAATTTATAAGATTGGTAGCAAAAATTCCTTCAAAAACCGATCAAATTTCGGGAAAAGCTATTCTTAACAATGGATCCGAAACTACTTTTACGGCTATAAAAACAGGGGATGCAAGCAGTTTAGATGATAAAAAGAAAAATGACATATATGATGTCCTGCCCGTAACTTTCCCAAATATGGCATATGGTTTTGATGTTCTTCCGAAACAAGAAAACATTTTATTTAAAAATGCGACGGTTTGGACCAATACAAAAGATGGTGTTCTGGAAAACACCGATGTGTTGATCCAAAACGGAAAGATCTCCGGAATAGGAAAGAGTTTAAATGCCGGAAATGCAAGGGTGATAGATGCTACCGGAAAGCACCTGACTTCCGGAATTATAGATGAACATTCACATATTGCGGGTTCCTCCATCAATGAATCCGGTCAAAACTCCAGCGCTGAGGTAAGTATGGAAGATGCCATCGATCCAACTGATATCAATATTTACAGAAACCTTGCCGGAGGAGTTACAACTGTTCAGTTATTGCACGGTTCGGCCAACCCAATTGGCGGGCGTTCAGCTATATTAAGATTAAAATGGGGTTCTACTGCCAATGACATGATCTTTGAAGCAGCTCCAAAATTCATCAAATTTGCATTGGGCGAAAACGTAAAACAATCCAATTGGGGAAGCACCAGCCGATTCCCTCAATCAAGAATGGGCGTGGAACAGGTTTATATGGACTATTTCAGCCGGGCAAAGAATTATGAACAGACAAAGAAAAGCGATAAAAATTTCAGAAAAGATATCGAAATGGAAACCCTGGTGGAGATCCTGAACGGGGAACGTTTTATAACCTGCCATTCCTATGTTCAAAGCGAGATCAATATGCTAATGAAGGTCGCGGAATCTTTCGGCTTCAGGATCAATACTTTTACCCACATTCTGGAGGGATATAAGGTGGCCGATAAAATGAAAGAACACGGGATAGGTGCTTCAACTTTTTCTGATTGGTGGGCATATAAATACGAAGTAAAAGATGCGATTCCTTACAATGCCGCGATAATGTACGATGCCGAACTCACGGTGGCTATAAACAGTGATGATAGTGAAATGAGCCGCAGGTTGAATCAGGAAGCTGCAAAAAGCGTTAAATACGGTGATGTTCCGGAAGAAGAAGCCTGGAAATTTGTAACCTTGAATCCGGCAAAACTCCTGCATATTGATCAATATGTAGGCAGCATCCAACCCGGAAAAGATGCCGATGTGGTTTTATGGACAGGCCATCCCTTATCGGTTTATTCAAAAGCCGAAAAAACCTTAATTGAAGGTGTTGTTTATTTTGATTTGGAAAAAGACCTAAAAATGCGGGAAGATATCGCCCGGCAAAAGAACTTGTTGACGGGACAAATGCTTCAGGAAAAAAACAAAGGCGAAAAAACCAAACCTGTTGTTAAAAAGGAGGAACAAGATATTCACTGTGACACCCTGGAAATTTACTAATAGAAAAGCCATGAAAAAATTTAAAATAATACTTGTAATCGCAATAATAGCTATCTCAGAAAGCCTATATGCGCAACAAACCCCTGCGCCAAAACAAACTGAGGCGGTAACCATAGTTGGTGCTACTGCTCATATTGGGAACGGGGAAACAATAGAATACAGTTTGATAATTTTTGAAAATGGAAAACTGACCCAGGTGCTGGATGCCAGAACTACCAAAATGGCATATCGCGGAAAGATCATCAATGCCGAGGGGAAACACATATATCCAGGATTTATAGCTCCAAATACCACCTTAGGTTTGGTAGAAGTCGCCGCTATAAGATCTACGGATGATCAGAAAGAAATTGGGGAAATGTTGCCTCATATAAGAAGTTTGATCGCTTATAACGCTGAAAGCGGGATTGTAGAAAGTATGAGGCCTAACGGAGTATTAATTGGCCAGATCACACCCAGGGGAGGAACCATTTCAGGAACATCTTCGGTTGTACAATTTGATGCCTGGAATTGGGAAGATGCCGTGATAAAGGAAGATGATGGTTTGCATATCAACTGGCCAAACAGTTTTACCCACGGTAAGTGGTGGGAAGGTGAAGAACGGGGAATGAAGCTCAATAAAAAATATGAGGAAGAGGTTTCAAAACTCTCTCGTTTTTTCAACAATTCCAAAGCGTATTTGGCAGGAAACCAAAAGAAAACGCATTTGCCTTATAAAGCCATGGAAAACGTGTTTACAGGTAAAAAAAAGGTATTTGTGCACGTAGATGGCGAAAAAGAAATTTTGGATGCCATTCAGTTTAAAAAAGATCAGAATTTAACCGAAATGGTACTTGTAGGTGCCTACAATGCCCATAAAGTTGCAGATAAACTCAAGGAAAACAATATTGCAGTACTCGCGCAACGGCCCCACAGCAAGCCAAACCAGGATGATGACGATTATGATATCACCTATAAAATGGCAAAAATACTTCAGGAAAAAGGAGTTTTGGTAGGACTGGAAAGCAGCGGACAGATGGAAACCATGAACACCCGGAATTTACCCTTTTATGCCGGTACCGTTGCCGCAAATGGAATGGATAAGGAAGAAGCATTAAAACTGATCACCTCCAACACGGCAAAAATATTGGGGATAGATGCAATTGTTGGTACCCTGGAACGGGGGAAAGATGCCACATTGTTTATCAGCGAAGGGGATGCTTTGGATATGAGAACCAATAAGCTCACTCACGCCTTTATTCAAGGCAGGGAAATAAGCTTGGACAGCCATCAAACCAAATTGTATAAACGCTATTCAGACAAATATAAATCTCAGAAGAAATAATTGACACAAGCCTGCCAGGGTTTTTGAACCCACAACCCTGCCAGGGTAAAAAAACCCTGGCAGGGTTATGGACCAACAAGGGGTAAGGGTTAAAAACACTACCAAACCTAACGGGGTTTTGATACTGTTAGGTTTTTATAACCCTGGCAGGGTAAAAAACCTGTTCCCTAAAAATTCTTAGGATATTTATATTTGCAGGAATTTATATCTGCTTAATTTTGCATTATGTTCAAACAAATTTCAAGTGCTCAAAATCCGGCTATTAAAAGGCTTTTTCAACTTCAGGAAAAATCACGCGCCAGGAAAAAAGAAGGGGTTTTTATGGTTGAAGGAATTCGGGAGATCTCACTCGCTCTTAAAGGTGGATTTGAAATTTTGGAACTTTATTTTTGCGTTGAATTGTTCTCAGAAGAACAAATTTCAGCTCTGCTTAATAACAACAGATTTCAGCCTGAGATTACCGAAATTTCCACTGAAGTTTACAATAAAATTGCATATCGCGGCAGTACCGAAGGACTGATAGCCGTTGTAAAATCCAAGGATCTGAGTTTGGATAATCTTCGGTTAAATTCAGAAAATTTGCTGATTTTGGTTGCTGAAGCTCCCGAGAAACCGGGAAATATAGGTGCATTGTTGCGCACGGCCGATGCCGCAAATGTGGATGCGGTTTTAATCGCCAATCCGAAAACAGATCTGTTCAATCCCAATATTATTCGTTCCAGCGTGGGATGTGTGTTTACCAATAAACTAGCGGTGGGAAGCACTTCAGAAATAATTGCATTTTTAAAGGAAAGGAAAGTGGCCATTTATGCTGCTGCCTTACAGGCTTCAAAAAATTACAGTGAGATGAATTTCACGAATTCTTGCGCCATTGTGGTGGGAACCGAGGATACCGGATTAAGTGAGGAATGGCTCAAAAATTCCACCCAAAACATCATCATTCCTATGCAGGGGGAAATTGATTCCATGAATGTTTCTGTAGCTGCGGGAATCCTTATTTTTGAGGCAAAAAGACAACGGGGGTTTTGAAGTTGAAGTACGAAGTGGGAAGTTAGAGGTTAGAAGTAAAAAAAGTGAAGAGTGGAAAGTGAAGAGTGGAGAGAAAATAGAATAAAGAGGATAGATAAGAGACTTTTTTTGGGTATAAAGTGATGCCGTAAAGGAGTGACGTTGTGATGAAGTAAAAAAAAGTGGAGAGTGAAGAGAAAAAATTAGAAAAAAGAAAATAGAAAAGAGACTTTTTGGAGTTTAAAATGATGCAGTAAGAAATGAGATTGTGATGAAGTGAAATGGGAATTGGAAAGTGAAGAGAAAAAAGGTCAAGAAACAAGAAACAAGATCAGAGAAGAAATAGAACATTCGTGTATTCGTGGCTAAAAAAAAGAAAACAAGAGCCAGGAACCAGGAAACAAGACTAAAAAAAAGTCGGAAGACAGGAGACCGAAGTCCGAAGAAATAAAGATAGCCCCATAAAAAAATTAAAACATTCGTGCATTCGTGGCTGAAAAAAGTGACACTAGAGCCAGGAATCAGGAAACAAGACTAAAAAAAGTCGGAAGACAGGAGACCGAAGACCGAAGAAAAAAAGATAGTCCCATAAAAAGAAATAAAAATATTCGTCCATTCGTGGCTAAAAACACTGAACCAGGAAGCAATAATATAGCCCATAGAAAAAATTAAAGCACTACAAAAAAAAATATCAAATTGATTTTGAAATCGATAATAACCATTAAAAATCATAAAAATTGAATCCGGAAACCTTATTCTATATTATAATTGCAATTATTCTAATCGATTTTGCTGTCGATAAAATAATCGAGGCACTTAATGCCCGGCATTTTAACGATCCTGTTCCCCAAGAATTACAGGATGTTTACAATGAAACTGAATACAAAAAATCGCAGCGCTACAATAAAGAAAATTATAAATTCGGACTGATCACTTCCACTTTTTCTTTGCTGTTAATACTTGTTTTTTTGTTTTTTGATGGGTTTGCCTATGTAGATTCCCTTGCCAGGGATTTTTCTGATGATCCTATTCTTATCGCCCTGATATTTTTTGGAATCATCATGTTTGCGAGTGATATACTAACATTGCCATTTTCCTGGTACAGCACCTTTGTGATCGAAGAAAAATACGGATTCAATAAAACCACAAAATTAACTTTTATTACAGACAAGTTGAAATCCTGGGCACTTTTGGCAATTGTTGGGGGAGGAATTTTAGCGCTTATCGTGTGGTTTTATCAAATTACCTATAAAGATTTCTGGTGGTACACATGGATCCTGATCATAATTTTCACCCTTTTTGTAAATATGTTTTACGCAAAATTAATTGTCCCGCTATTCAACAAACAAACCCCGCTAGCTGAAGGATCCCTGCGGACCAAAATTGAAAACTACGCGCAAAAGGTCGGTTTTAAACTGGATAATATTTTTGTGATAGACGGCTCAAAACGAAGCACCAAAGCAAATGCTTATTTTTCAGGTTTCGGAAAGGAAAAAAGGATCACACTTTATGACACGCTGATAAAGGATCTGGAAGAAGAAGAAATTGTAAGTGTGCTGGCTCATGAAGTTGGGCATTATAAGAAGAAGCATATTTTCGCAAATCTGGCCGCATCCATTATTACCACCGGTTTCACTCTTTGGTTGTTGTCACTGTTTATAGGAAACCCATTGCTTTCTCAGGCTTTAGGGGTTACCCAGCCAAGTTTTCATATAGCTTTAATAGCATTCGGGATTTTATACAGCCCAATTTCAGAGATTACCGGTTTAATAATGAATTATCTTTCGAGAAAGTTTGAATACCAGGCCGATAATTATGCGAAAAAAACATACAATGCCCAAGCCTTGATCTCCAGTTTAAAGAAGTTGTCAAAAACCAGCCTCAGCAATCTAACTCCACACAAAGCTTATGTTTTTATGAACTACTCCCACCCTACCCTTTTACAACGATATGAAAATTTGGAAGAAAATTTGTAGTTGTTTCTTTTCAATCTTAATCGTAATTTTAGGCCATGACAGAAGCGGTTTCAGAAAAGGAAAATAAAAATATTGCCCGGCAATACAAGGAGTTATTGCGCATTAGTTATCAAACTCTATCTGACGATGATAAAAAATTGATCAGACTGGCTTTCGATACAGCTGTAGATGCGCATAAAGAGCAGCGCCGTAAATCTGGTGAGGCTTATATTTTTCATCCCATTGCTGTTGCTAAAATCGTCGCTTCAGAAATAGGTTTGGATGCCACTTCCATAGCCGCCGCCCTGCTTCATGATGTGGTGGAGGACACAAAATACACTCTTGAGGATATTGAGCGGATGTTCGGAAAAACCGTGACACGAATTGTAGACGGGCTTACCAAGATCGCTCATTTAAAAAAGGATAAGGACGTTTCCATGCAAGCTGAAAACTTCAGGAAAATGTTGCTTACCCTTAATGATGACATCAGGGTGATCATCATAAAAATCGCCGACAGGTTGCACAATATGCAAACCATGGAAGCTATGCAACCTGAGAAACAGGAAAAAATTGCTTCAGAAACCTTATACATATATGCACCCCTCGCCCATAGAATAGGGCTTTACAGCATAAAAACCGAACTGGAGGACCTGGCCTTAAAATACACCGAGCCGGATGTGTATAATGACATCCTCACCAAGATCAGGGAAAGTAAGGAAGAGCAGGATGCTTATATTCAGGATTTTACCAAGGTGATCAAGGATTCTTTAGACCAGGAAAACCTGGATTACATTATCAAAGGGCGGCCCAAATCCATTTTATCCATCAGGAAAAAAATGCTGGCCCAAAACATCAGTTTTGATGAGGTTTTCGATAAGTTCGCTGTCCGGATCATCTACAAAAGTGATCTTGCCAATGAGAAGTTCCTTGCCTGGAAGATCTATTCCATAGTTACAGATTACTTCAGGCCTAACCCAATAAGATTACGGGACTGGATCTCATCTCCCAAATCTACCGGCTATGAGGCTCTTCACATTACCGTTATGGGTCCAAAAGGGAGATGGGTTGAAGTGCAAATAAGAAGTGAGCGCATGAACGAATTGGCCGAAAAAGGCTATGCTGCTCATTATAAGTACAAGCACGGACAGGAGAAGGAAGAAAAGGGAATGGAAGAATGGCTTAACCGATTGCAGGAAGCACTGGAAAATTCTGAAGCCAATGCCGTAGATTTTGTCGAACAGTTTAAACTGAATTTATATTCCAAGGAAATATTTGTATTTACCCCGCAGGGAGATTTAAAATCCTTGCCTAAAGGGGCAACCCCGCTGGATTTCGCTTTTAGTATCCATACACAAATAGGGTTGCATACCCGGGGAGCGAAAGTAAATAACAAATTGGTGCCTTTAAGTCATGAACTACAAAATGGGGATCAAATAGAAATTATTACCTCATCAAATGCAAAACCCAATATTAACTGGCTCGATTTCGCTACATCTGCCAGGGCCAGGGCAAAAATAAAATCTTCCTTAAGGGAAGAAAAGAAAGAGATCGCCGAAGAAGGAAAAGCGATCCTGGCCAGGAAACTCAAAGCCCAAAAGCTCAGTTTTAACGAAAAAATGATCAATGAACTGGTGATCTATTTTAAATTAAAAACCAGTCTTGACCTTTTTTACCGCGTAGGAATAGGTAAAATTGACAATATCAAATTAAAGGAATTTACGGCCTCCAGAAGCAATGCTTTTATGAGCTATATCAAGAGCAAGATCAAGAAACCGTCTATAGCCGAGGATCTCAACAAGGAAGAGTTCACATCCAAATATGACCAATTGGTATTTGGAAAAGAAGAAGAAACCCTGGATTATAAATTGGCCAGTTGTTGCAATCCCATCCCGGGGGACAGCGTCTTTGGATTTATAACTGTAAGTGAAGGCCTTAAAGTGCATAAAAAAGACTGCCCAAATGCCATTCAACTTCAAAGTAATTATTCCTACCGGATCATTCAGGCAAAATGGATAGATTCGTCCCAGCAAGATTTTAAATCGGTAATAAAGCTAACCGGGATTGATAATTTGGGATTGGTAAGTGAAATAACCAAGGAGATTTCCAAAAGCATGAATGTAAATATTAGGAATATTAATTTTGAAAGTTCCGGAGGGCTATTTACAGGGAGAATAACCGTTTTTGTTAAAAATAATTCTATATTAAGTACCCTGATAGAACGACTTAAAAAAATTAGTGGTATAGACAAGGTCACGCGGGAATAAACGATATCTTTACAAGGAAGGAAAATTATGAGTAAGAAAATTGTAAATAAAAATGATCAGGCCATAGTCAAAAACGTATTTACCAAGTTTTTGGAGGATAAAGGTCATCGCAAAACCCCGGAACGTTTTGCCATTCTTCAGGAAATATACAATAATGAGGAACATTTTGACATAGAGTCGCTTTATGTCAATATGAAGAACAAAAAATATCGTGTAAGCCGGGCGACTTTGTACAATACAATTGAGCTTTTACTGGAATGTGCCCTGGTAAGAAAACACCAGTTCGGGCAAAACCAGGCTCAATATGAAAAATCTTATTTTGACAGGCAACACGATCATATTATTTTAACCGATACCGGGGAAGTCATTGAATTTTGCGATCCCAGGATACAAAGTATCAAACAAACAATAGAAGAGGTATTTAATATAGATGTTTCTAAACATTCTTTATACTTTTACGGCACAAAAAAACAACCAATCAATTAATTTTTTAATTAATACTTATGGCAGTAGACTTACTACTCGGATTACAATGGGGTGATGAAGGAAAAGGTAAAATTGTAGACGTTTTTACCGAAAAATATGACATTATTGCACGCTTTCAAGGGGGACCGAATGCCGGTCACACCCTGGAATTTGATGGGCAAAAGCATGTACTTCACACAATCCCTTCAGGAATATTTCATAAAAACACAATAAATCTGGTTGGAAACGGGGTTGTTATAGACCCTGTTATCTTCAAAAAGGAACTTGAAAATTTAGATGCCTATATTACCCATTACAGATCTAATTTGCTTATTTCCAGGAAAGCGCATTTAATACTTCCTACCCACCGTTTGCTGGATGCAGCTTCTGAAGCTTCCAAAGGAAAAGCGAAAATTGGTTCAACCTTAAAAGGAATTGGCCCAACTTATATGGACAAAACCGGAAGGAACGGGATACGGGTTGGCGATCTGGAACTGGATGGATGGAAAGATAAATATCGCGCATTGGCTGACAAGCACGAAGCGATGATCAAATTTTACAATGTCGATGTTCAATATAACCTTGCAGAACTGGAAGAAGAGTTTTTTGCAGCTATTGAAGTATTGAAAACCTTAAAATTTATTGACAGCGAACACTATTTACAAGTGGCTCAAAAAGAAGGAAAAACGGTATTAGCTGAAGGAGCACAAGGCTCTATGCTTGATATAGACTTTGGAACCTATCCATTTGTCACCTCTTCTACCACAACTGCAGCCGGTGCCTGTACAGGACTGGGAGTGTCACCAAATAAAATAGGAGATGCTTTTGGAATTTTTAAAGCCTACACTACCCGTGTGGGAAGCGGACCTTTTCCTACCGAATTATTTGACGAGGACGGTAAAACTATAAGTCGGGTTGGCAACGAGGTTGGAGCAACTACGGGAAGACCAAGAAGATGTGGCTGGCTGGATTTGATCGCCTTAAAATATGCGATTGAGATCAACGGGATTACTCATCTTATTATGACCAAAGGAGATGTACTTAGCGGTTTTAAAACCATAAAAGTATGTACCGCTTATAATTACAAAGGGAAAGAAATTCACCATTTGCCTTTCAATATCGAACCCGAAAACGTAACTCCTGTTTTTACTGAATTCAAGGGTTGGAAAGAGGATCTTACTAAAATGAAGGATGCTTCACAATTTCCGAAAGAACTAAATGAATATATAGAATTTTTAGAAAAGGAATTGGAAACGCCTATTTCGGTGGTTTCAGTTGGACCTGATAGAAATCAGACCATCAATAGATAATTCCCTATTGTAATAATCCGGATTTAAAAATGCTTCTCTTCATCGGGAAGCATTTTTAAATTTATGAAATCGGGTAATAATTTTTATTTTCAGGTTTAACCTCATTAATTTTAGGTCTTTTAATTACTTTTGATGCAAATTTATTTTCTTGAAAATATCCTTTCTTAATATTTCATTGCTGTTCATCTGTCTTTTGAAGCTTCCGTATGCAATTGCACAAGAGGTAAAAAAAATTGATTACACCAGTGACCGTACTTTAAAAGACGAAAAAAACTATCCCGGTGCTATCATTTTGAGCAAAGTAAACAACCAGGTTCACTTTGTGCATCAAGGGATAGAAATCTGGTGTGATCAGGCAATTCATTACGATCAGGCCAATTTTTTTAAGGCTTATGGCAATGTGAAAATGCAACAAGGTGACACCGTTACCATGCAAAGCAATTACGCCGAATACAACGGCACCACCCAATTTGCCTTTGCCAGCGGGAATGTGAAAATGACCCGCCCACAATCTTCCCTGGAAACTGATACCTTATTTTTTGACAGGATAAAACAGCAGGCATACTACAGAAGCGGTGGTACGGTAAGGGATACCGCCAGTGTTTTGACAAGCAAAATTGGCAGGTATTATATGGAGGACGATAAATATTCCTTTCTCTCTAAGGTTGTTGTTACCAATCCAAAATATGTCATGAATTCAGAACAGCTCGATTTTTATTCTGATTCCGGTCATGCCTATCTTTATGGACCTACCACTATTGTTAGTGAAACCAGTACGGTATATTGCGAACGCGGTTTTTACGATACCCGCGGGGATGTTGGTTATTTTGTAAAAAATTCCCGTATAAATTACGAAAACAGGATCCTGGAAGGTGACAGTCTTTACTTTAACCGAAATACAAGTTTTGCCTCCGCCACCAACAATATCAAGGTGACCGATACCCTTAATAATAGCTTGATCACCGGTCATTACGCCGAAGTATTCCGCGCAAAAGATTCGGTTTTTATTACCAAACGGGCGGTTGCGGCCTCCTTACAGGAAAAGGATTCCATATTTATACATAGTGACACTTTAATGATCACAGGAAAGCCTGAAAACAGGATAATACGGGGGTTCTATGATGTTCGGATGTACAAAAGCGATATGAGCGGAAAAAGTGATTCTGTGTATATAAATCAGAAAACAGGAATCACTAAATTCATCAATATCAGTAAAGGGCCTATAGCCACAACAGATTTAAAAAGAAATCCGGTTATCTGGTCAGGAAACAATCAGATCACCGGTGATACAATTCATCTT
>JAENXB010000064.1 GCA_016649785.1 Flavobacteriaceae bacterium | reverse complement strand
CGGCACTTTTGAAGCAGATACTTTTTTCCCCGAAATTGACGAAAATCAATGGAAACTCATTTCAGAAGAATTTCACGAGAAAGATGAAAAGCACGATTACGCCTTCACTTACCTTACTTATGAGCGTAAATAGGATTTTTGCATAATTAATTTAATTTCCGTGCATTTCCATAATTGCAATCCTTGCTAAAGTATCATAGAACAAAAGGTTCAAACTTCCTGGAGAAATTTCAAAGCGAACCATTATTCTGCCAATAAAAAGGTTTTGCAGCACTCCAAAATCCATATTCGTGCACCTGCCTGCCGGCAAAGGCAGGTTCGTGGCTACTTTTTTATAAATATTAAATTTCTGAAACAAAAAATAAAGATAATTGCCCCAACAATTTAACTCAATAAGATTTTATCAAAGCACCCCGTTAATTTCACAAACATTAACATCACCCCTTTATTTTTTAAGAATTCCTTAGCTAAAAACAGGTTTTAGGCTTGGTAACTTGTACTAAATCAAAACCTTAAAGCAATGAAAACTGAAAATTTAACAAGTAAAGAAGCGATTGAAGAAATGACAAAATTGGTGCGGGATATCAAAATTGCCTTTTTACTGACAGATCTAAAAAAACAACCAATAAATGCAGTTCCTATGATCACCAAAAAAGTGGATGAGTACGGGAATATTTGGTTTTTGAGCCGTTTGGATAGTGAACATAACAGCAATATAGCAAAAGACCCGCAGGTCCAGTTGCTTTACAGCCATCCTTCAAATATGGAATATCTAAGTGTTTCCGGGAACGCATCAATAATTTCTGATAAAAAGATCATTGAAAATTTCCACAGTGCCGAAGATGATACCTGGTTCAGAGATGCTGATGCGTCAAAATATTCTGCCATTAAGATAGTTCCCGAAGAAGCCTATTTCTGGGATTCCAGCGGAAATACACTCAGCAAGTTATTCAAAAGAGGGCTGGCCAATGCTAGGGGTGAAAATCCGGATATTATTGAAAAAAAGGGAAAATTAACTTTATAAAAACGAAGTATTTAGCGTTAAAAAAAGACCTTGTAACATCAAATTGTTATGAGGTCTTTTTTTTATCTCTATTTTAGCCATATAAAATTTATAAAAAATGAATGCATATATATTCCCCGGTCAGGGGGCACAATTCACAGGAATGGGATTGGATTTGTACGAAAAGTTTCCCGAAGCCCAAAAACTGTTTGAAAAAGCAAATTCCATTTTAGGTTTTTCAATCACCGATATTATGTTTGAAGGCTCTGCCGAAGACTTAAAACAAACCAAAGTTACCCAACCGGCTATTTTTCTGCATTCGGTGATTTTGACCAAAATTTTGAGCGATTCCTTTAAACCTGATATGGTCGCGGGACATTCCCTGGGTGAAATTTCGGCTTTGGTCGCAAATAAAACTTTGGATTTTGAATCGGCTTTGCAATTGGTTTACAAAAGGGCACTTGCCATGCAACATGCCTGCGAACTTCAACCTTCTACAATGGCAGCTGTTTTAGGGCTGGAAGATCCTTTAGTGGAAGCAATTTGTGCAGAAGTGGATGGAATTGTTGTGGCGGCCAATTACAATTGTCCCGGACAATTGGTAATTTCCGGAGATGTAAAAGCGGTTGAAGAAGCTTGTGAATTGCTGAAGGAAAGAGGCGCCAAGAGAGCGTTGATCTTACCCGTGGGCGGTGCATTCCATTCGCCTTTGATGGAGCCTGCAAGAAAAGAACTGGCCGAAGCAATTGAAGCTACTGTCTTTAATAAACCAATTTGCCCGGTGTACCAAAATGTGAACGCTTCTGCGGTAACAGATCCTTCCGAGATCAAGAAAAACCTGATGTTGCAATTAACCGCTCCTGTGAGGTGGACCCAATCTGTTCAAAATATGATCAAAGATGGAGCTACGCATTTTATTGAAGTTGGCCCCGGAAAAGTATTGCAGGGCCTTGTAAAGAAAATTGACAGGACCGCTGAAACTTCTTCAGCTTCCTTATTGTAATGCTCTTATTTAGAGATTTCCTGTATTTGTCTAATTTCTAAAGTAATTAAGGGTCCAATTAAAAATAAAATAGAAAATCCCTGAACTTTCGGTCAGGGATTTTCTATTTGCCATAATGAAGAAAATTCAAAACAGCTCTTCTTAAAAAGAACAGAATTACTTATTTACAAAATCAATAATCGTTTTGGTAATAAAAGCAATTTGTTCATCGTCCAATTCGGTATGCATTGGCAAAGAGATCACCTCTTTCACTAATTGATTTGTAACAGGAAAATCAGCTTCCTTATAGCGACTGTCTTTGTAGGCTTTTTGGCTATGCAACGGGATCGGGTAATAGATTCCATGCGGAATTTGAAGCTCCGCCAAATGTTTTCCAAGGGCATCCCGCTTTCCGTTGGTGATTTTTAATGTGTATTGATGGAACACGTGGCAATCGCAGGTAGAACAAATCCCTAAGTCCTTGTCACAATTTTGGTTAGTTTCCACTTGCGGGGTTTCAATGTGTTCACAATTTTGAAATGCTTTGGTATATTTTCTCGCAGCTTCCTGTCTTGCTTTGTTATAGTCATTTAAATTGGGCAATTTCACTCTTAAAACCGCGGCTTGTAAAGAATCCAATCTGGAATTCACACCAACCACATCATGGTAATAGCGCTCGTACATCCCGTGATTCACTACCCCGCGAAGTGTGTGAGCAAGGTCGTCGTCATTTGTGAAAATTGCGCCGCCATCGCCAAAACAACCTAAATTCTTAGAGGGAAAAAAGGAAGTCGCCCCAACGTGACCTATTGTACCAGCTTTTTTCCTGGTTCCGTTTTTAAAGGTATAGTTGGCACCAATGGCCTGGGCATTATCTTCAATAATATACAAGTTGTGTTCTTCAGCAATGGCAAGAATTTCATCCATATTGGCACATTGTCCAAAAAGATGCACGGGTACAATGGCTTTGGTTTTCGGGGTTATTGCTTTCCTGATGGCATCGGTATCTATGTTGAACGTATTGGGATACACATCCACCAAAACCGGGGTAAGTTGTAAAAGAGCGATCACCTCAACGGTTGCCGCAAAAGTGAAATCGGCGGTAATAACCTCATCTCCGGGTTGCAATCCAAGTCCCATCATTGCTATTTGCAAGGCATCGGTACCGTTGGCACAGGGAATTACATGCTTTACTCCTAAATATTCTTCTAATTCCTTCTGAAATTTTTGAACTTCAGGCCCGTTAATAAAAGCGGAAGTTTCCATAACTTCCTTCAGCGAACTGTTAATTTGGTCTTTTATTGATTTATATTGACCTTGAAGGTCAACCATTTGTAGCTTTTTCATTTGTTTTATATTGTAGTACTGCGAAAATACAAAATATCGCCCCTTCTACCAATGCAATTTTAATGAAAGAGCTATTTTAGCATTTAAATAAAAAGATTTGCAACTACTTTATAATATATCGGTTTGGCTGGTGAATTCAGTGCTTCCGCTCACAAAATATTTCAGTCCGAAAATGGAGAAATTTGTGGATGGACGCAAAGAAACCTTGTCAATTCTCAATTCAAAATTAAAAAGGGATGATGCCGTGATTTGGTTTCATATGGCTTCCCTGGGGGAATTTGAACAAGGCCTGCCAATTATTGAAGTGGTGAAAAAGCTGTTTCCCCATCATAAAATTTTGGTGAGTTTTTTCTCTCCTTCCGGTTATGAGATCAAAAAGAACTCTCCGGTGGCAGATGCAGTGGTGTATTTACCGCTGGACACCAAAAAGAACGTCAGGAGGTTTTTGGATGCCGCACATCCGGAGTTGGCTATTTTTATAAAATATGAATTCTGGCCAAATTATCTAAAGGAATTAAAATCCAGAAATATCACCAGCCTTTTGGTTTCCGGTGGGTTTAGGGAAAATCAGGTGTTTTTTAAATCTTACGGAGCCTGGATGAAGAAGTCTTTAGGAACTTTTGAGCACTTTTTTATTCAGAATCAGATTTCAAAAGACTTGTTGAACTCCATAGGATTTCAAAATGTGACATTGAGTGGCGATACCCGTTTTGACCGGGTGTCAAATCAAATTGGACAGGACAACCGTCTGGATTTCATCGAAGCTTTTAAAGATGAGAAAATGTGTGTTGTGGCTGGCAGCACCTGGCCGGAAGATGAGGCTTTGCTGGAAGATTTCATCAACCGCTTTTCGAATGAAACAAAGTTTATTATTGCTCCCCATAACATAAAACCCGATCAGATTAAGAGTTTCAAAGAAGGACTGAATAAAAAAACGATCCTCTTTTCTGAAAAGGAAGGTAAAAACCTATCCGATTATCAGGTTTTTATAATCGATACCATCGGGTTGCTAAGCAAGATTTACAGCTATGCCGATATTGCATACGTAGGCGGGGCTGCGGGGAATACCGGTTTACACAACATACTGGAGCCGGCGACTTTTGGAATTCCCATAATAACGGGAACTAATTTTGATAAATTTCCGGAGGCAAAACAATTGCAGGAACTTGCCGGATTATATTCTGTAGGCACAAAAGAAGAACTTGCTCAAATTTTATCAAAACTGCTTACCGATGACAATTTTAGGGCACGGACAGGAAAGATCGCGAGAGATTTCATAAACACCAACACTGGCGCCACAAGAATTGTAGAAAGATATTTGAAAAACAATTATGTTAAAAAATCTTAATTTATTCTATAATATTTAAGGTTTTCTTTAAAATATATTAAAATATTCTAAAAATTGAACTGGCACATTTAAATAAACAGTAATTTCGGTTTCTTAAAACCTAAATCTAATAATATGAAACGAGTTATTTTATTATCTGCTTTATTTCTTTTCACGGCAACTTCACTTATATCTTGTAGGGAAACTACTGAAAAAGAAACTGTGATAAGGGAAGTTAAGGTAGAAAAAACCGCGCCTGCGGAAGAAAAAAAGGGAGTTTTGGAAAGAACTGCTGAAAAAGTAGATGCCGAGGTCAACAAGGAAATAGACAAGGAAATTGATAAAATTGGTGACGATAATTAGTCATTTTTTAAAACGAATAATTAATTAAAATCGAAATTTATGAAAAAATCAATTTTGGTGCTGGCATGCGTTTTTATGTTTACGGCTTTTTTCACCTCTTGCAGGGAAGAAAATAAGGAAAAACACGAAATGGAAATGAGCGATGACATGGACCACATGGATAATGATCTTGAAGATGCCGCCGATGATACCGGGGACGCTATTAAAAAAGCGGCCGAAGATGTTGGGGATGCCGTTGAAGAAGGTGTTGATGAAGTAAAAGAAAACACCGGTACCGGTGGAACCGATGATATGTAGATTTTTTAATCTCTAAAATTTTTTGCGGAATTATATCTAAATTTAAATTCAACCACTAAACCTTAAATTATGAAAAAACTGGTTTTATTACTGGCACTTACTTTCACTACAAGTATAGTGCTTACTTCCTGCAGGGAAAAGTCCGGAATTGAAAAAGCAGCCGATGATGTAGAAGATGCAGTAGAAGACGTGGTAGATTAACAATTAATCTATCGGCTAAACTTAAAAGATCCATCCATAACCGGGATGGATCTTTTTATTGCTTAAAGGTTTTAAATTCGCTTTTAAGTTCGTCCATGGATTGCTGAAGTTGCCTTAGTAACCCGGTTTCTGAGGTAGCATCCACACTAAAGGTGAGTTTGCTGTTTATCTGCCAAAGTTCCTGGATATCGTTTATCAGGACTTCCAGGGGCGCATATTCTTCATTTATTGAAACCAGCAATATTTTATACGGATCGTCCAGCTTTTGGATCTTTTTCACCAATACAGAGTCATACAGCACCGCTACATAAATTTTACTGTTGCTTACCTCCCCTATGCTTGGAACCGCTTTTCCCAACACCCATTCCCCCGGAAGTAAATTCGGCATCATGCTATCACCTTCTACCTGGAAACCGCGATAAGTGGCATTCCGGTATTCCGGCAATGGGATATCAAAAGCCGGCAATTGCTGGTACCATCCAACATCCTGCACGTTTTGCGGATAACCCGCCGCGGCCTTTTGGTTTACCAGCACGATATTTTCCTGCTCCCCACTGTTCACGGTCACTACTTTAGGGCTCACATCTCCCTTGTTTACAGAAAGGTATTTCTGGCTGCTCTCGCCAAATAACCATAGAGGGTTTACCCCAAATTGCCTTAACAATTCCGCTACCAGTTTGCCCGATAATTTTGTACGGCCACGCTCTATATCGGCAGTGGAATTCTTAATCCCTAACAGGTCGGCAAACTCCGCCTGCGTAAAATTATGATCATCGCGAATTTCCTTGAATCGCCTGATCTCGAGTGTTATATCTGTTCCCATACACAAATATAATTTTTTTTGGAGTAAGTCCAAATTTAAGTTTGGATTATTTCCTGTTTAATGGAATAATTCCATAATTTTGTAAATATTCCTAGTTAAAAAATTCAAAGTTCAAAAGTTTGAACGTGAAAGAACGAAGAGTGGAAAGTGAATTATAAATTAATTATGACAAAAACAGTGCTACATCTGGATCTTGATACCTTCTACGTTTCGGTGGAACGGCTGATGGATGCCCGTCTTCAAAACCGTGCGATCTTAGTGGGCGGTACCAGCGATCGCGGCGTGGTAGCAGCCTGCAGTTATGAAACCCGTGCTTTTGGGATACATTCCGGGATGTCCATGAAAATGGCCCGGCAGCTTTGTCCCGAGGCCATCATAATCAGGGGAAATGCAGGCACTTATACCAAATATTCAAAAGATGTAACCGATATCATCAAAGCCGATGTCCCGCTTTTTGAAAAATCCAGCATTGATGAATTTTACGCCGATCTTACGGGGATGGACCGGTTTTTTGGTTGCTACAAATACGCTTCAGAATTGCGCAAAAGGATCATTCGGGAAACAGGATTGCCTATTTCCTTCGGACTTTCGGTGAATAAAGTAGTTTCAAAAATCGCCACAAATGAAGCCAAGCCCAACAATCAGTTAAAAATAGATTCAGGATTTGAAAAGGAATTCCTGGCTCCGTTATCGGTCAAAAAATTCCCGATGGTGGGAGATAAAACCTATCAGATCCTCCGGAATTTAGGCGTGCGCCAAATTAAGACCATTCAGGAAATGCCGCTGGAAATGATGCAAAAAGTGCTGGGAGCCAACGGAACTTCTATCTGGCATAAGGCACAAGGCATAGACAACAGCCCTATAATCCCCTATTCTGAAAGGAAATCGATCTCTACCGAGCGCACTTTTGACCGCGACACCATAGATGTGCAACGCTTACAGGCAATCCTGATCGCAATGACTGAAAATATGGCTTACCAGCTGCGCCGGGGCGACAAGCTCACTTCCTGCATCGCGGTGAAGATCCGTTATTCCGATTTCAACACCTACACCAAACAACTTAAAATCCCATATACCAGTGCCGATCATATCCTGATCCCGCAAATCCAGGAGTTGTTTAAAAAATTATACAACCGACGGTTGCTGGTACGATTAATAGGGATCCGGTTCAGCCATCTGGCCGGCGGAAATTACCAGATCAATTTGTTTGATGATAATGAAGAAGTGCTGCATTTATACAGCGCAATGGATAAGATCCGGAATCGTTACGGAGACCGGAGCGTGCTGCGGGCAGCTTCCCTGGGAGCAAAAACCATCGGCCGCATGGCCAACCCATTCAACGGAGAACCACCGGTGGTGCTGGCGCACAGGAAACAGTGAAGGAGATTTGAGATTTTAGATATGAGAATTGAGATAAAAAAAAGCAAGAATCAAGAAAAAAGAGAAAAGAAAAAAAACCAAAAAAAAAATTCCAAATTCCAAATTCCAAATTTCAATAAACAATAAGCACAATTCTAATAATTTTAATAACCATACTCAATACTCAATTCTAATTACTCATATCTAAAATCTCATATCTACCTTTGTACCTCAACAACCACACATATTACAGCCTTCGGTTTGGCACTTTTTCAGAAATTGAATTGCTGGAACTGGCCCGGGAAAACGATATTAAAAAACTGGTGCTTACAGACATCAACAATACCTCAGGCTGTTTGAATTTTGTTCGGAAAGCCGGGGAATATAATATAGAACCGGTACTGGGAATAGATTTCAGGAACGGGGCGCAACAACAATTTGTTGGGATCGCGAAAAACAATGAAGGTTTCCGGGAATTGAACGAGTTTCTTTCCCAACATCTTCAGAAAAAATTACCTCTTCCCGAAAAAGCACCACAATTTAAAAACGCATTTGTTATTTATCCCTTTGAAAAAGTGATGGTCTCTGAAATTACCCAATTCCAGCCTCATGAATTTATCGGGGTTTCGGCAAATGAATTGAGGAAAATCCGGTTTTCAAAACTTCTGGAATTAACCACAAAACTGGTGGTATTGCAGTCGGTTACTTTCAGGAATAAACGGGATTTCAACGCTCACCGGCTATTGCGCGCCATAGACAACAACACTCTTTTAAGCAAACTCCCCCCGGAAGAGCAGGCAGCGACAGACGAGCAAATGCTTCCTTTGAAAAGCCTTCAGAATAAATTTGAAGATTTCGGTTTTATCCTAAAAAACACTCAGAACCTGTTGGATCAATGCAGCATCCATTTCGACTTTTCAGCAGAAAGAAAACCGCAAAATCAGCAGGTATTTAAAGGAAGCAGGGAAGAAGACGAAAAACTGTTGGATGAATTGTGCCAAAAAGGCTTGGCCCTTCGCTATCCCGGAGCAGCAGAAAATGCTTGCGCACGGATGACTTCAGAATTAAAAGTGATCAAAAACCTGAATTTCGTCTCTTATTTTTTAATCAATTGGCGCATTTGCGAATACGCCCGGGAGAAAGGTTATTTTTATGTAGGCCGGGGCAGCGGGGCAAACAGTATTGTGGCCTATTTACTGCAAATCACCGAGGTGGATCCCATTGAACTCGACCTGTATTTTGAGCGGTTTATCAATGAATTTCGTACCAGTCCGCCCGATTTTGACATAGATTTTTCCTGGAACAACCGTGAAGACATCACGCGTTTTATTTTTGAAGAATTTGAGCACACCGCATTGCTGGCTGCCTACAACACCTTTCAATATAAGGCGGTTATCAGGGAACTGGGAAAAGTTTTCGGTTTACCAAAAGAGGATATCGATAAATTAGGCGGAGGTTATATTCACGAAAAAGATCTGGACAACACACATAAAATTGTATTGAAATACGGCAACCTGATCCAGGGAATGCCAAATTACCTGAGCATTCACGCCGCCGGGATTTTAATTTCAAACAAGCCCCTCACCTGTTTCTCAGCTTTGGACCTGCCCCCAAAGGGATTTCCCACCGTACAATTTGATATGATCATTGCCGAAGACGTAGGTTTGTACAAATTTGATATCCTTTCACAACGCGGCCTGGGAAAAATACGCGATTCCCTGGATATTATCGCACAAAACCAACCCGATGCCCCGGCTTTTGACATTCACGATGTCAATAAATTTAAACAGGATCCCAAAATAAACGATCTTATAAAAGAAGGCCTGTGTGTAGGCTGTTTTTACGTGGAATCCCCCGGGATGCGGATGCTGCTAAAAAAACTGCAAACCGATACTTATTTGGGATTGGTGGCAGCCAGTTCTATCATTCGCCCCGGCGTGTCAAAAAGCGGAATGATGCGGGAATACATCCTGCGCCACCGCACTCCTGAACGCCGAGCCAATGCACATCCGGAACTGGCCAAAATTATGCCGGACACCTACGGGATTATGGTCTACCAGGAAGATGTGATAAAAGTTGCTCATTATTTTGCCGGCCTCAGCCTGGGAGAAGCCGATGTGTTGCGCCGCGGAATGAGCGGGAAATTCCGCTCCAGGGAAGAATTCGCGCAGGTAGAGGAAAAATTTATAGCCAACTGCCGGGAGAAAAAGATCGAAGAAAAAACCATTTTTGAGGTGTGGGAGCAAATTAAAAGCTTTGCCGGCTATGCCTTTGCAAAAGGCCACTCGGCCAGTTATGCGGTGGAAAGTTACCAGAGTTTGTTTTTAAAAACCTATTTTCCTTTGGAATATATGGTGGCCACGCTTAACAACGGCGGCGGGTTTTACTCTCCCGAACTCTATGTGCACGAGGCAAAAATGTGCGGCGCCATCATAGAACCTCCCTGCATTAATGAAGGCGATTTCCATAACACCATAAAAGGAAACCATATTTACCTGGGCTTTGGTCATTTAAAAGAGTTGGAGCAACGTACTGCCCAACGCATTATAGAAAACCGGAATTTTCAAGGCAGGTTTAGATCTTTTGAAGATTTTTTAGAACGGGTGACTATCGGGATAGAACAAATAAGCATTCTAATCAGGATCAATGCCTTCAGATTTACCGGGATCGACAAATACAAATTGCTGTGGGAAGCGCATTTTAAACTCGTGAAAACCACCAGAAAACCAGATCAGTTACCGCTTTTTATTCAGAATCATAAAAAATTCACGCTTCCGGACTTGCACACCACCCAATTGGAAGCCGCTTTTGAGCAAATTGAATTGCTGGGATTTCCGCTTTGCAGTCATTTTGAATTATTAAAGGAAGAACCCAAAACTTCCTACGGCCAGAAAGACCTAAAAGATTTCCTGAACAAAAACATCCTGATCTACGGCTATCTGGTAACCGTTAAAAACACCCAGACCGCCAAGGGGCAACGTATGAATTTCGCTACATTTACAGATAAGGAGGGTCATTTTTTTGACACTGTACTATTTCCGCCGGTAGCAGAAAAATACAGGTTTAGGGGGCTTGGGGTATATGCCCTCTTCGGAAAAGTGACAGAAGAATTTGATTTTTTGAGTATCGAGATCAGCAAAATGAGGAAAGAAGCTTACATCACCGATCCGCGGTTTTCAGAAGAAAACCTGGCTACCGGCAACAGGATAGAAAAAATGAAAAGCCTGGAAGAAAAAAAAGAATTAAAAACAGAAGGCTAAAGTATATAGGTCTATAAATCAGGAATAAGAATGGGCTTTTACCTGAAACGGGTGTAAGGAAGTCCTTGAAAATATTAAACTAAAAAGAGTTCATTGCAATTTTAAAAATTTGTCTAAATTTGCTGTTCAACTAATTAAACATATTTCACAATGAAAAAATTATCATTATTATTATTGGCTGCAGTTTTCACTTTATCTTTCTACTCTTGTAGAGAAACTACAGAAGAAAAAACAGAAGATGCAGTAGAAGAAATCGGAAACGATATCGAAGAAGCTACTGAAGAATCTGTAGAATCTGTAGAAGAAGCTACTGAAGAAGTAGATGCAGCAGCAGTTGAAGGAACAGAGGATGTTGATGCTGACCAAGAATAGTCATTTACATTAATATTTTAAAAAGCCATCCCATCTCAATTGCGATGGCTTTTTTTAGTTTAACCATATAAACCACAGTTATGAAAAAATTATTTTTATTGTTAATGATCGCAGGAATGACAACTTCATTCTACTCCTGCAGGGAAACCACCAAGGAAAAAAGTAAAGAAGCGGTAGATGCAATTGGTGAGGATATTGAAACCAATGTCAAAAAAGCCGGGGAGAAAATTGAAGAAGGCGCAAAAAAGGTGAAAAAAGAAGTTCAGGAAAAAGTGGAAGATGGCAAGGAAGCCACGGAAGATATGAAATAATCACTTTTATTGCATATATTAAACCGCCCCAACCGGCGGTTTTTTTAGTTTTGTATCTCAAATGCATCACATGAAATATTTATCAATTTTATTGATCCTGACATTTTTAGTAGGCACAAATAAAAATCCACAAAACCAACTCCCGGAAGGTTTTGTGTATGTAAAAGAGCTTATTCCCGATATCGCCCTGGATATTCGATATGCCGGGTCGCATAACTTTGTTGGAAAACCAATTCGTGGTTATAAACAGCCCAGGGCAATACTTAGCAAACCTGCAGCCGAGGCGTTGCATGAAGTTCAGCAAGAGCTGGAGAATGTTGGTTACTGCCTGAAAATCTTTGATGCTTACAGGCCGCAACGTGCAGTGAACCATTTTATGGAATGGGCAAAAATTGAGAATGACACATTGATGAAACGCGAATTTTATCCCAATATTGATAAAAACAATCTGTTTGATCTTGGCTATATCGCCACAAAATCCGGGCATTCGCGTGGAGGAACAGTAGATCTAACCCTGATTG
The DNA here is from genome assembly GCA_016649785.1 of Flavobacteriaceae bacterium. GTDB lineage: Bacteria > Bacteroidota > Bacteroidia > Flavobacteriales > Flavobacteriaceae > Gillisia. The sequence continues at coordinate 634 of JAENXB010000064.1, read as the reverse complement.
ACGCAAACACCGGGGAAGAACTCAATATGGGAGGCACCTATGATTTCTTTGGAGAAATTTCCCATCACGATACTTCACAGATCACTCCGGCACAAAAACAAAACAGGGAATTATTGAAAAAGACAATGAGCAAACACGGTTTCCGGCCCTATCCCCAGGAATGGTGGCATTATACCCTGAGGATGGAACCTTACCCAGACACTTATTTTGATTTTGAGGTGGAGTAAATTAAATTTCCGTTAAAAATCATACCTCCTTATTTTCCATTATAAGGCATCGCTATTTTCTTCTACCAGCACGTCTTTGTGTTTTGGCGCCACCTTTCCGCTTTCAATGAAATCATCATCGGATTCCGGCAATTCCTTATTCTTTTTCATAACAATAAAGAACAAAATCGTAATTAAAACAGAAATAACAATTCCAATAATATCTGAGGTTACTATGTCCAATCCAAAACCTATGGTAGGGTCATAAAAAAGATAGGACCCGAGGACGGATGTAATGAAAAATGCGGGTACTAACGCGATAATATAAAGGGTTTTCCTTTGGTATAAATAAACGGTTCCAACCCATAAAGCAATTGCCGCGATGCTTTGATTTGCCCAGGAAAAATATCTCCATAGAAGTTGAAAAT
>JAENXB010000015.1 GCA_016649785.1 Flavobacteriaceae bacterium | reverse complement strand
GGCAGATCCGCATTAATTGCATTTCCCTGAGGTGTGCTGTAAACCAACCTGTTTATTTCAACCGGATTCAATCGGGAAAGGGAAATGTTTAATGTTTGGAGATATGGAAGGATTTCCCGGGATAGGTACTCTCCACAAACTTTGTGATGGGGATAAGTTTCCTTTTCGAACAAACATATTTGCAATCCATTGGCAGCGAGATGTATTGCAGCTGTTAAACCGGCCAATCCACCTCCTACAATTACTATATCTGCTTTTTTCACAAGTTGAAGATACTTAAAATAAAAAAAATCCCGGGAATTTCCCGGAATTTTTATTTGAAACACTAAGAGAAAATTTTAATTTTCTCCAGTTGCTTTTTTAGCCTCTGCTTTTAATTCATCACTGGCGACAATAGCTAACTCAACTCTACGGTTTTTAGCCCTTCCTTCTGCGGTAGTATTGTCGTATTTAGGTTGGGATTCCCCGTACCATTTAGTATCAAACCGGCCACTTGAAACTCCGTTATTTACTAAATAACTGGATACCGCCTGGGCACGATTTTTAGATAATGTCAGGTTATAACTTTCAGATCCGGTGTTGTCGGTATGTCCTTCCACCAAAATATTGGATTTTGGATATTCTTTAAAAATACCTGCCAATTTGTTTAGCGTTTCTTGTGATTTGGCGTTGATATTGTATTTTTCTGTATCAAAATACACTCCACTTGCTTCGTCAAAAGTAACGTTGATACCCTCTCCTACGCGTTCAACTTCGGCTCCGGGGATTTCCTGCTCAATTTTTTTGGCTTGTTCATCCATTCGGCTACCTATATAACCTCCGGCCGCACCACCTACGACACCACCAATAATGGCACCTAAAGCTGTATTTCCACCTTTGGTGTTATTTCCTATAATCCCTCCTATTACTGCCCCACCTGTGGCACCAATAACAACTCCTTTTTGTGTTTTGTTGGCGTTTTTGGTAGCTTCACAACCAAATAACAATGTGGCTGTAAATAATAAAGCTAAAAATTTGTTCATTCCTATTTTCATAATTGTTTATTTTTAAATTTTAGTGAAATCCATTCTTATTACAAAAGGTTTACCTTCCAATATAACAGTTTGTTCCCAGGTCATTGCTGTATCGGTTAAAGAAACCAAATTTAGCCTGAAACCCTGGTTTCCCGTTGTGGATTTATGTCGGCTGTCTGTTGGTTTCAATAGGAAATCGAACATACCTGCAGTGGTATTGCCTTCATCTATTGACCACACAAAATACCTTTCACCGGCTGTACAATCAATTCCCTGTGGAGTATAAGTCCCGGTGTTGTTATTGGAAACAAAACTCCAGGTGCTGCCTGTAAAACATCCGGCAGAAGCATCGTTAAATAAAGTTACATTATATATCCCCGTATTATTTGGATAGGTTACATTGTTAAGGACCCAATCCCCTTTAAAGGTTTTACGGGCTTCTGTAGCCACTTTACTGGGTCCACAGGATGCTACTAAAAGAGTAGCGGCAAAAATAAATATCAGTTTTTTCATTCTATTAATTATTTAGGTTTTTGTTTAATGTTTGAAAAATCTTATTTGCAAAATTGATGCCTCAAATAAGATTCTTCCTTTTAAAAAAATTAACGTCTTAATAAACGGCTTATCAGGGATATTACAAGTAATACAATAAAAACGTAAAATATTATTCTCGCAATGCCTGCGAAACCTTCAGCAATGCCACCAAATCCTAAGACCGCAGCCACTAAGGCTATGATTAGAAAAATAACAATAAGTCGAATCATAATGAGTAGTTTGTTGGTTAGATGCAACGAAATTACTCTACCTCCCTTCTACACACAAAAGATTATTAATAATTTAACAAAATATCTGTTAAGGTGTCTTAAATAAGCTGTTCAGCTCATAAAGTTTTGCTAATACGCCATTAATTCCTTTAACTTTTGGTTAAGGCGATTCTTTGGCAGATATTGCTGTTCCAGGTTTGCGGCAAAAGGAATTGGGGTTTCCAAACTTCCAAGCCGCATCACCGGGGCATCCAAATACTCGAAGCAATTTTCAACAATAAGTGCTGAAATATCTGATCCCACACTCCCAAAAACCGAATCTTCAGTAATTATCATAACCCTTCCGGTTTTCTTCACTGAATTGAAAATACTTTCCTTATCCATTGGCAGCAAGGTTCTTAGATCGAGCAGGTCCACACCCAGATCCGGAAACTCCAGCAATGCTTCCAATGCCCAGTGAACGCCAGCCCCGTAGGTAATGATGCTCACATCTGTTCCTTCCTTCAACATTGCTGCTTTCCCAAAAGGAATTGTGTAATAATTGGTGGGTACTTCCTGACGAATGCTCCTGTAGAGGGCTTTATGTTCAAAAAACAATACCGGATTTGGATCGTTTATGGCTGTATTCAACAAGCCTTTGGCATCATAAGAAAAAGCGGGATAAACCACTTTTAACCCCGGGGTTTTTGTAAACCAGGCCTCGTTGGTCTGGCTGTGAAACGGTCCGGCTCCCACTCCCGCCCCGCAGGGCATCCTAATTACAACATCTGCCGGTTGATTCCAGCGATAGTTGACCTTGGCGAGATAGTTTACAATTGGATTGAATCCTGAAGTTGCAAAATCGGCAAACTGCATTTCCACGATCGCTTTCATCCCTTTAATAGATAGGCCCATCGCGACACCTATTATTCCCGATTCACAAATTGGCGTATTGCGCACCCTGTCTTTCCCAAATTCCTCTAAAAATCCTTCGGTTATTTTAAAAGCCCCGCCGTATTCCGCAATATCCTGACCCATAAGAATTAGATCTTCATGACGCTGCATGGACTGCCTTAACGCTTGTGAGATCGCATCGATAAAACGGAGGGTTTCAGATTCTTTATTTTCTTCAAAATGCTGATATTCAAATCTCTGATACACATCATCTAACTCATAAGTTTCAGTAGAAATGATCTCGTCTTCATCAAAAGCAAGCTGAAGGTTTTTATTGATCTCAGCCTTAATTTCATTGTGAAATTGTTCATCTATTTCGTCCGACAAAATTCCTTCCTCGGTCAGGAAATTTTTAAAATTCGAAATCGGATCTTTTCGAGCCCATTCTGCCATCAATTCTTCCGGCACATATTTTGTTCCGCTGGCTTCCTCGTGACCACGCATCCTGAAAGTGAGAAACTCAAGTAAAACGGGACGCGGATCTTTACGAACGCTTTCAGCTATTTCTGAAACTTTGGAAAACACCTCTAGTATATTATTTCCATCAATTTGATGGGATTCCATTCCGTAACCAATTCCGCGGTCTATTAAATTCTTGCATCGATATTGTTCATTGGTGGGAGTTGAAAGTCCGTATCCGTTATTTTCGATACAAAAAAGCACCGGCAGGTCCCAAACAGACGCTATGTTCAGCGCTTCGTGAAAATCTCCTTCGCTGGTGCCCCCTTCCCCGGTAAATACCGCGGTGAGTTTTTGTTCTTTTTTAAGTTTATGGGCAAGCGCGATCCCGTCAGCAACCCCCAATTGAGGTCCTAAATGTGAGATCATCCCCACTATTTTAAATTCCTGGGTTCCAAAATGAAAACTGCGTTCACGCCCTTTGCTGAATCCGTTGGCTTTTCCCTGCCATTGAGAAAACAATCGGTATAACGGGATTTCCCTTGCGGTGAAAACTCCCAGGTTTCGGTGCATTGGCAGGATATATTCGTCGTTTTCTAAAGCGCTTGTAACCCCAACGGCTATGGCTTCCTGCCCAATTCCGCTGAACCATTTGGATATTTTACCCTGGCGAAGTAATATCAGCATTTTATCTTCTATCAGCCTGGGCTTCAGCATTGCCCGATAGAGCTGAAGCAAGGTTTGGTAGGAGAGGTTTTCTTTGTTGTATAATATGGAAGAAGTAATCTTTGTTTCTGGTTTCATGAGATGGTAATTGTCTTTCAAAAGTAATTAATTTTAAGTCTAACTTCATAAACACAAAGAAAAATATAAACTCCGGTTATTTTATTTAACTTTGTGAGTTAACTATGAAAAAAATCCCTTAAATGGCTGATAATAATATCCCCGGTGTAGATTTGGCTGATTTCCTTTCGGAAAATCCCAAACGCAAGCAAAAGTTTGTAAATGAAATTGGAAAAGCCTTTGAAGAGATCGGTTTTGTATCCCTAAAAAACCATTTTTTAAGCGAGGAACTTTCTGAAGAACTTTACAAGGAGGTGAAAGCTTTTTTTGCCCTTCCTTATGAAGTAAAACGAAAATATGAAATTGAAGGATTAGGCGGGCAAAGAGGTTATGTTTCCTTTGGAAAGGAACATGCAAAAGGAAAAAAAGAAGGGGATTTAAAGGAGTTCTGGCATTTTGGACAGGAACCTTCTGCCGATGCCAATTTAACTGAAGAATATCCTGAAAACCTAAAAGTTGAAGAATTAAAAGACTTTTATCATACCGGAATGGAGGCCTATCGTATGCTCGAAAAAACGGGGATTTATGTTTTACGGGCCCTGGCGTTACATATCGGGTTGGATGAACATTATTTTGACCATTGGGCAAGCAATGGCAACAGTATTTTAAGACCTATCCATTATCCTCCTATTACTGAAGAACCAAAAGGAGCCGAACGTGCCGGAGCTCATGGAGATATCAATTTAATCACTTTATTAATGGGAGCTTCCTGCGGTGGACTTCAGGTATTGCGAAAAGACGGTATATGGATAGATGCGCTCCCCAAGGCCGATGAACTGGTTATTAATGTAGGAGATATGCTGGAGCGGCTCACCAACAACAAATTGAGATCTACCATACACAAGGTAATAAATCCGCCACGTGAAGAATGGGACAAACCACGCTATTCAATTCCATTTTTTATGCATCCTCGCAGTGAAATGCCGCTTAATTGCCTTGAAGAGTGTATGGATGAAGACCACCCAAAACAATACGAGGATATTACTGCCGGCGAATTCCTGCATCAGCGCCTCGTGGAAATTGGACTAATAAAACAATAAATTATGGCCAAAAAAAAGTTGGGATTGGAAGATCTTGGCGGGATGGTTTTTTCTACCGGGAGCGATTTTGACGCCGGGGAATATAATAAGGAAACCGAAGATGAAACTCCGCCCAATAAACATCAGCTTTTGGAAGCTCATTTCAGCAACAAAGGCCGTGGGGGGAAAACAGTGACCGTGATAAAAGGTTTTCAGGGTAAAGCCGAAGATCTGATCGAACTTGGGAAACAACTCAAAAAGAAATGCGGGGTTGGGGGTTCTGTGAAAGACGGGGAAATAATTATTCAGGGAGATTTCAGGGAAAAATTGATACAGCTTTTACAGGATGAAGGTTACCGGGTAAAACGTGTGGGAGGCTGATCATTAAAAATATTTATATGGCAAAACAATTGCATATTACCATTGGGGACAGCTTATCTGAAAATATTTTAGAACTCAATCTGAAAGGGAAAATTGTGGTGTGGCGCGAAATGCTTTGCGAAGGCCCGACAACTTTTCAATTGGGAACCCCGGAATTTATCGCTCTGCGAACTCATTTTTTGAGTGAAAATTACCAGGTTTCAGCCAGGGATTACCAGGAACAATTCCTGAGCGAACTCAAAAAACTGAGAGATCTTGAAACTTTTGAAGAAGTGATCCTGTGGTTTGAATTTGACCTGTTTTCTCACATAAATATGTTGGCGGCCATCAGCCATTTGATGGAAAACAAAATTGATGTTCCCATTTACCTGGTTTGCAGCAAAAAAGTCAAAGGCGAAAAGGAATTTGTCCCACTCTCCCAGCTTCCGCTTAAAATTCTGCAAAAACATTATGAGCAAAAAATTCATCTCAATCAGGATGATCTGGAAATGGCCAATTTGATGTGGCAGCTTTACAACGGGGAAAATCCTCAAAAGCTTAAAAACCTGATAAAGATCAAGACCAATTTTGAATACTTATCGAGTTGTATCCGGGCTCATATAGAACGGTTCCCAAACGCGATTACCGGATTAAATGCGTTGGAAAAAAATATTTTAAAGCTGATAAAGAACCAAAATATTTCCAGTCTGAATCAATTGTTGGGATATTCCCTGGAGTACCAGGGCTACTATGGATATATTGATATACAGATCCAAAGGGTTATAAACAAACTTCAGTTATTTTATGAGGTTAAGGAACATAAAATTGAATTGACACCGGAAGGAAACGAAGCCCTGAACGCTTCCAGAAATTTTTATCGGGTTTTAAAAAATGACGAATTTTTGGGAGGAGTGAAGATGTATGATTTTTTATACGATTCCGAATCCCATAAAATTTTAAAATTATAACATGTGCTTAGAAGCTTCAGAATTTATTCAGAATAAAAACGGCAGCGTTTATCACTTAAATTTACTCCCGGAACATTTAGCGCAAACCGTTATTGTTGTTGGAGATCAGGATCGTGTGAGTGCGGTTACCAAATATTTTGAAAAGATAGAATTCCGCATTCAAAAAAGGGAATTTCACACCCAAACCGGATTTTACAAAGGAAAACGCATAAGCGTGGTTTCTACCGGAATTGGGACCGACAATATAGATATAGTTTTGAACGAGTTGGATGCCCTTGTAAATATCGATTTTAAAACTAAAACAATAAAAAAAGCATTGAATTCCCTGGATATCATCAGGATAGGAACTTCCGGATCTATTCAGGCAGAGATCCCAGTGGATTCCTTTGTTGTTTCTGAAACCGGGATCGGTTTTGACGGGATGTTGCATTTTTATGACTGCAAATCGGTTCAGGATCTTGAGTTTTCTGAAGCTCTTGTAAAACAATTAGATTGGTCTGCAAATATGGGAATTCCTTATGTTGTTCCCTGTAACGCTGATTTGGCTTCAAAATTTACAGATGGTTTTTACCGTGGGAATACGGTTTCCAATTGCGGCTTTTATGGTCCCCAGGGCCGTGTACTGCGTTTGGCGGTGCAGGATCCGGATCTAAACGATAAAATGGCCGGTTTTTCCTATTTGAATAAAAAAATAACCAATTTGGAGATGGAAACTTCGGGAATTTACGGGCTTTCCAAATTAATGGGCCATCGGGCTGTTTCATTAAATGCCATTGTGGCCAACAGGGCAACGGGGCAGTTCAGTAAAAACTCAGGAGAAACCATAGACCGGCTTATAAAAGTTGCTTTGGAGAGGATTGTCAGTTAAACTTTTTGGATAATTCCGGCACTAAATATTTTAAATTTTTGCAGATTTGAGTAGAAAATTCTGCACATCTTTCATATAACGCCTTTTCAGGGCTTTCTGAGTTTAATGCCTTTTATTCGGTCCTCCGACTTCTAACTTCGTACTTCAAAAGTCTCTTTTCTATTCTCTTTATTCTTGGTTCTTTTTTCCCAACATATTTTTAACAGAACATTAAATTTCTCTCCCTTCTATCTTTGTATTTTTGGAGAAATTAAAATACTATGTTATTACCTACTGAAACCCGTTTAAAACACCGTGACCTGAATTGGTTGAGTTTTAATGAACGGGTTTTGCAAGAAGCTACAGACAAAATAAATCCGCTTTACGAACGCATAAAATTTCTTGCAATTTTTTCGTCCAATCTTGACGAATATTTCAGGGTACGGGTTTCACAGCTTCGGCAGATTAAAAAAGTGGAAAAAAGCATCCGGAAAAAATTGGCTCTGCGTCCCAATAAAACTACAAAGCTGATCCTTGAAGAAGTCAAACTTCAGCAACAAAAATTTGGAGAAATATATCGCACACAAATTATTCCTGAGTTGGCTGAAAATGGGATCAGTTTAATAGATTCTGAACATTTTAATAAGGTACAAAAAGAATATGCCGGGGAATATTTTAAAAATAAGATAGCGCCTCACTTAAAAACCTTAAAAATAGATCTATCTGAGAATCCTGAACAATTCCTGGAAAACAATGTTCTTTATTTTGCGATCACCTTTAAAAACAATGAACATCTTGGCCTGGTCAATATTCCAACCGATAAATGTGGAAGATTTGTGCTTTTTAATAATAACGTAATTACTTACCTGGACGATATTATTAGAAATGAGATCCCTTCTTTATTTCCAGATGAAATTATATCGGGTGTTTATGAAATAAAATTATCCAGAGATGCCGAATTGTATATAGATGACGAATTTGACGGAGTGCTGGCAGAGAAAATTTACGAATCCCTTGCACAACGTACCGATGGGCAGGCAACGCGTTTGCTGTATGATTCGTCAATGCCGGAGGTTACTCAGAAAAAACTCAGAAAACTCCTTAAATTGGGTGAAATTGATATGATGCCGGGAGGAGAATATCACAATTTCAGCGACTTCTTTTCCTTTCCCGATCCTACAAATAACCCGGAATTACACTCTGAAAAATTTTTACCGGTAAAGCACAAGGTTTTGGAAAATACCAAAGATTACTTTGCTGAAATTTTAGAAAAAGACCAGTCAGTACATTTTCCCTATATGTCATTTAATTATATCGAAAGTTTTCTGGAACAGGCTGCCAATGATCCTGATGTAGAAGAAATTAAAATTTCACTTTACCGTGTGGCCGATGAATCTAAACTCACCTCAATTCTTTTAAATGCCTTGGAAAAGGGAAAAAAAGTCACCGTTTTTGTGGAGGCAAAGGCCAGGTTCGACGAGGAAAATAACCTTGAATGGGGACGAAAATTTAAAGAAAAAGGAGCCAAAGTTATTTTTAGCTTTCCAAAAATAAAGGTGCATTCCAAGATTTTGCTGGTTGTGCGCCGGGAAAATGATAAAATTGTGAACTACGCCTATATAGGAACGGGGAATTTCAACAGTAAAACCTCAAAAATATATTGCGACCACGCTATTTTTACTGCCGATAAACGACTCACAAATGAAATTTCCAGGATTTTTAACGTTCTGGAAGGAAAAATAATCGTTCCCAGAGAGGAACATCTTTTTATCTCACCGTTTTCCACCCGAAAAAATTTCACTTCGTTGATAATGAATGAAATTGAAAATGCCCTTGCAGGAAAAAAAGCCGCGATCACTGCTAAAATGAACAGCCTGGAAGATCCTGAAATAATAGAACTACTTTATAAAGCCAGTAATGCCGGGGTTAAGATCAGGCTTTTAATACGCGGATTTACCTGCCTTATTGCCGGTATTCCGGGAATGAGCGAAAATATTTATATCACCAGTATAATAGACCAATTTTTGGAACACGGAAGGATCTATGTTTTTGAAAACGGCGGGGACCAAAAGATCTTCTATGGAAGCGCCGATTGGATGACCAGAAATCTGGACAGCAGGATCGAGGTGATCGCCCCAATTTACGACAAGAATATTGCTGCCGAGTTTAAAGATATTCTGGAATTGCAATTGAACGATAATGTGAAGGCGCGAATTCTGGATGATGCCAAAACCAATGAATATGTAAAAGCAGGACCAAATAAAAAAGCCATTCGGTCTCAATATGAAATATATTCTTATTTGAAGGAAAAACACAACATATGAAATGAGCATAACGAAAACTCGATGCAAACACCAATGAAGATATGCGAATTACATATGACCAATAAAAAACAATATATATCTACATATGAAAACAATAAGAGTTGGCGGGGTGCCCGAACATTTTAACCTCCCCTGGCATTTATGCATAGAGGACGGGGATTTTGAGTATGAAAACATCAGGGTGGAATGGCATGATTATTACGGAGGTACCGGAGAGATGACTACCGCTTTGCGAAATGGTGATCTTGACGTAGCCATAATCCTGACCGAAGGAATTATCAAAGATATTATTGATGGAAATCCTTCAAAGATCGTTCAAACTTATGTGGATTCTCCATTGATCTGGGGAATTCATGTGGCTCAGAATTCTAAATTTAATACCTTGGTAGAACTCGAGCATACCAAAGCTGCCATCAGCAGGATGGGTTCCGGATCACATTTAATGGCTTATGTGAATGCTAAAAATCATGGATGGGATCTGTCCAAACTTCAATTTGAAATTGTAGCCAACCTGGATGGCGCTGTAAAAGCACTAACCGCAGATAAGGCCCAATATTTTATGTGGGAGCATTTCACCACAAAACCCTGGGTAGACTCTGGTGTTTTTAGAAGTGTAGGCACCTGCCCAACCCCCTGGCCCTGTTTTGTGATTGCCATAAGGGATGAGTTTTTGGAAAATAATGTCCACGATATTAAAAAAATGCTCGATGTAATTAATGTAAAGACTGTCAGTTTTAGAGAGATCCCAAAAATTGAAGAAACCCTGGCTTTGCGTTATGATCAGAAATTGGAGGATATCAGGGAATGGATGGACGTTACTTCCTGGAGCCAATTCCAACTCCCCGAAGAAGATCTTGAGGAAGTGCAGGACTATTTACAGGATTTAAAATTAATTTCAAAAAAAATGCCCGGTTCCAAAATAATTTCTAATTTAGAGGAAGAAATAATTTAACCAATCCCAGATTATGGGCTCCCCTTTATGAAAAACCTGATCCCTGTTTTATTTTTACTGCTATGCCTTAGCTCCTTTTCCCAGGAAGCTGTAACCGAAACCAAAACTATTTATAAACGCGATACTGCCAAAAATGAACTGAGTATTGGAGCACTGAACCTTGTGGTTTTTGGTGCGCTGGATCTTGCTTATGAACGTATTTTAACCCCAAACTCCAGTTGGGCAGTTGAAGCCTTTATTCTGGCCCTGGACCGGAATAATGAAGATTTGGGTGATGCTTATTCCAAAGATTTTTCATTGACCGGGAAATACAAATATTTTTTTGGGGAGCGCAGCACCTGGGGTTTTTATGTAAACGGGCTGGCTATGATCTCTTCCGGGGAATATGATGATAATGATTATTATGTATATGATGAATATGGAACGAGCTATTATAGAAGTGATACAAAAAATTATACGGATTTCGCCTTAGGTTTTGGCTTGGGTGGAAAATTTGTAGCCAAACAAGGCTTTGTTTTTGATCTAAGTGCAGGAATAGGAAGGAATTTATTAAGTTCAGATTCTCCTACCATCGTTGGACAACTCAATGCAAATCTGGGTTATCGCTTCTAACTACCAGTTTATTGGTTCCTTTCCATGCTTTATTAAATAATCATTGGTTTTGCTGAAATGTTTATTTCCAAACCAATACCCCCTGTTTGCACTTAATGGAGAAGGATGCCCGCTGGTTAAAATAAGATGTTTTGAGGAGTCAATTTTGGCTCCTTTCTTTTTGGCATAATCCCCCCAAAGCAAAAAAACCACGTTTTCTTTTTTTTCTGAAATCAGTTTTATAACGCTATCAGTAAAAGTTTCCCAGCCTTTCTTTTTATGAGAGCCGGCCTGTTTAGCACGAACTGTCAGAACTGCATTCAGCAAAAGAACCCCTTGATCTGCCCAATGTTCAAGATTTCCGGAAACAGGGACCGGTTTTCCCAAGTCATTTTCTATTTCCTTATAAATATTTTTCAGAGATGGCGGGATGGCGATACTCTCATTTACAGAAAAACACAATCCATGCGCCTGCTTGGGCCCGTGATAAGGATCCTGGCCAAGAATAACTACTTTCACATTGTCAAATGCTGTCCGGTTAAATGCTTCAAAAATACCGGTGCCTTCAGGAAAACAGGTGTTTTGCAGATATTCTTCTTTAATAAAATTCAGCAAATCCCGAAAATAAGGTTTCTCAAATTCAGCATTTAATTCCTTTTTCCAGCCTGGATGAATGTCAACCTTCATAAATATTTAAGTAAATTTGCAGAATCCCAAAATTAGGGAAAAAATACTATGATAAAAATTGCATCCAAAAGTCTTTTAGATTTAGAACTTCCAAAAGTTTGTAAGCAAATTTCCGAGTTTTGCATCACTCAAATGGGAATAGAAAAGGCACTTGAAATTGTACCTTACACCACTTATAAAAAAGCTGTTTTCGGACTACATCAAACCGATGAATACCTTAAATCCTATCAACAGGACAGCAGGATCCCCAACCATGGATTTGACAGTATTCACCAGGAAATAAAAATCCTGGGAATTGAAAATTCAATTTTGGAAGTTGGGAGTTTTAAAAAGATTTCAAGTTTATCTGAAACTTCAAATACCCAGATCCGGTTTTTTAATAAATTCAGTGAACTTTATCCAAGTTTATACGAAACTACCGAGCCAATTACCTATACCAAGGCCATCAATGAAAAAATTGATGAAATAATAAATCATTTTGGGGAGGTGAAAGATGAGGCTTCTCCCGCCCTGCTCCATACCCGAAGAGCAATGAACCAGGTTAAGGGAAAAATAAATTCCAGTTTTGCCAGCGCCCTTTCAAAATATAACGAGTACGGTTATTTAGATGAGATCCGGGAAAGTGTGGTTGAAAACATCAGGGTTTTGGCGATAAAAGCCATGTATCGCAAAAAGGTGAAAGGCGGCATATTGGGGAGTTCAAAAACCGGAAGCATCGTTTACATTCAACCGGAAGCTACCTTAAACCATACCCGGGAACTCAACAATTTGCAATATGAGGAAATGGAGGAAGTCAACAGGATCTTAAAGGAACTCACCAATTTTCTCCGGCCTTTTCGCGAATTGCTAATCGAATACCAGGAATTGCTGAGTGATATAGATGTGATTTCGGCAAAGGCAAAATATGCAAGGGAAATCAAAGGTCTTTTACCAAGGATCACCAAAGAGAGGGAATTGTCATTGATAGACGCTTACCATCCCCTGCTTCTCCGGAACAATCAAAAAAAAGGGGAAAAAACTTTTCCGCAAAGCATTGAATTGTTTAAGGACAACAGGATCATTGTTATTTCCGGACCAAATGCCGGCGGAAAAAGTATTACCCTGAAAACAGTGGGACTGTTACAATTAATGTTGCAAAGCGGGATATTAATACCTGTTCACGAATACAGCAGGATGTGTTTATTCAACAGGATCCTAACCGATATTGGCGACAATCAATCTATTGAAAATCACCTTAGCACCTATAGTTATCGGTTAAAGAATATGAATTATTTCCTTCGGAAATGTGACGATAAAACCCTCTTTTTAATCGATGAATTTGGAACCGGGAGCGATCCGGAATTGGGAGGCGCACTTGCAGAAACCTTTTTGGAAGTATTTTATGAAAGGGAATCTTTCGGGATCCTGACGACTCATTACGCCAATTTGAAAATGCTGGCCAATGAGTTGCCCAATATGACCAATGCCAATATGATGTTTGATTCCAAAACCCTGGAACCCCTGTTCAAATTGCAACTGGGGGAAGCCGGAAGTTCATTCACTTTTGAAGTGGCGCAAAAAAACGGAATTCCATACAGCCTGATCAACCGCTCCAAGAAAAAGGTGGAACGCGGAAAGATCCGTTTTGATAAAAGTATTGCCGATCTTCAAAAGGAACGCAGCAAACTTCAGAAAACAACCGATTCATTAAAATCCAAAGAACTGAAAACCGCTGAACAAAAGGAAAAACTCGAAGAGACGAATGTCAGGATCCAGCAAAAACTGGAAAGTTATCAGGAATTGTACGACAGCAACCAGCGGCTGATCTATCTTGGTCAGAAAATAAATGATTTGAGTGAAAAATATTTCAGCAATAAGAAAAAGAAAGATCTTATCGGGGAATTCATGAAAATTGTGGAGATAGAAAATTCCAAACGCCCAAAAGAATCACCCAAGGAAATAAAGGTCAAAAAAGCAAAGGTGAAGAAAGTCGTTGAAGAAGCCGAAAAAAAGGTGGAGGTTATAAGGGAGCGCAAGAAAGTAGAAAAGGAAAAAGTAGAAATTGAAAAGAAAAATGAGGCCAATAAGCCAAAATATCCTTTACATGTTGGCGACCGGGTGCGTATGGAAAATGGTAGAGCCGTTGGTTCAATAGATACTATAGAAAAAGGAAAAGCAATTGTAAATTACGGAATGTTTACCACCAATGTTTCTTTGGATCAGTTGGAATTGGTACAGGCTGTGAAAAAGAAGAAATAGAATTATTTGATTTATAAAGTAATTGAATAGTGTTTTGTTTTTATTTAAATAGGAGTATATTCCAAAATTGGCCACGAATGCACGAATAATAATGTAATGCTATAGGTGTTTTTCTATATGGTTTTTTTGATTTTTACTGGTATTTCAATAAATTTTAAGAGCTATATTCCACCCGAAATGCTGAATTTTATATTAAATTATTCGTGAATTCGTGGCTATAAAAAGTGGAATTATAATGTAAAACAGGGCATTTCAATTAATAACTCAAAACCTTAAATTGAAAAGTCCTATAAATAAACTTATGGAATTACCTAAAGATAAAAAAATCATCCTTTTTGACGGAGTTTGTAATTTGTGTAACAATGCGGTAAATTTTATCATTGAGCACGATAAAAAAGATGTGTTTCGCTTTGCATCCTTACAGAGTGAAATCGGAAAAAAACTCACCTCTGAACGGGGAATAGATCCTGAAGTTATTGACTCCATAGTTTTGATTGAACCGGGAGTGGCATATTATCAAAAATCTACCGCAGCCCTGGAAATTTCAAAGGAGCTTTCCGGCGGATATTCCTATTTAAGATTCTTTTCATTTTTACCCGAGATTTTTCGTGATGGCATTTACAATCTTATCGCCAACAACCGTTATAAATGGTTTGGAAAAAAAGATGCCTGTATGATCTCAACCCCAGAGTTAAAAGCTAAATTTTTGGATTAGGCTTTTTGTTCTTCGACCTTATAATTATCGTCCCAGTCTTTAACATTTGGCGGACCTAATTTATCCACAGATTTTGCGATGACCATGGATACTGCCGCGTCCCCTGTAACATTTACTGTAGTCCTGCACATATCAAGTGGCCGGTCTATGGCAAAAATAAGTGCCAATCCTGCTTCGGGAATTCCAGCTTGTGCAAGCACAATTACCAACATCACCATTCCTGCTCCCGGAACGGCTGCCGAGCCAATGGATGCAAGGGTTGCAGTGACAATAATTCCCAACTGTGCTCCCATTGAAAGGTCCATTCCAAAGGCCTGCGCGATAAATACGGCCGCTACCGCCTGATAAAGGCTGGTGCCATCCATGTTGATCGTGGCGCCAATGGGAAGCACAAAACTCGCGACTTCCTTATGTACTCCCAGATGCTCCTCAACCCTTTCCATAGTTACCGGCAGCGTAGCCGCACTGGAACTGGTTGAAAAAGCTAATAGCTGTGCAGGAGCCATTCCGTTAATAAAAAATTTAGGCGTGTTTTTTGTAAAGATCCAAACTATCAGAACATAAAACCCAATCATTATAAGAAGACCCAAAATTACCGTAATAGCATACATTCCAAGGGCTGCGAACAGATCGGTGCTGGGGGATTCCACCACCAATGAAGCCAGTAAGGCAAACACTCCATAAGGCGCAGCGAGCATGATAAGGTCTATTAATTTCAGGATAACTTCGTTAAAACCGTCAAAAAAGTCTTTTACCGGTTTGGCAGTTGCCTCGGGAATAAGGATCAGGCCTATTCCGAAAAATATCGCGAAAAATATAACCTGTAACATACTGGCATTATCGCTGGCGGCCGCAAAAATATTGCTGGGCACAATGTCCTCAAGGGCTTGTAACGGACCCGCTTCTTTTTGACGATGGGCATCCTCAATTTTGGAAGAGGCATCGGTTTCATAACTGGAGATGAGATCAGAACGGGTTTCATCGGTAATTGCCTTTCCGGGTTCAATAAGGTTTACCAGAGTTAAGCCTATTGAAACGGCTATTACAGTTGTAATAATATAAGTGACAATTGTGCGCAATCCCATTTTGGAGAGTTTGGAAATATCCTTTAAATCGGAAATTCCTTTGATAAGGGATGCTAAAATTAGCGGTACTGCAATTAATTTAAGGGCATTGATAAAGATATTGCCAAAGGGCTTGATCCAGTCGCTTACAAATCCCGGACCCCAGTCAAATCTGGTCAGGATAAGTGCAAAGATCACTCCGGTTGCCATTCCCAATAAAATCTGCCAATGCAGGGCTAATTTTTTCATTCTATATATTTTTCAGCAATTTGAAATTATATTTTGGATATTTTATTCTGAAGCCAGAAATCGGCAATGACCAAAGCTGCCATCGCTTCCACAATAGGAACGGCCCGGGGAACCACACAAGGGTCATGTCTTCCTTTTCCTTGTATTTCAACCTCTTCGCCTTTTGAATTGATGGTTTGCTGTTTTTGCATTATGGTGGCAACCGGTTTAAAAGCAACACTGAAGTAAATGTCCATTCCGTTTGAAATTCCGCCCTGTACGCCACCACTTAAATTTGTGACAGTAGAACCATCAGGGTTAAACAAATCGTTGTGTTGGCTTCCTTTGAGTTTAGTGCCTTCAAATCCGCTGCCAATTTCAAAACCTTTAACCGCGTTTATTGAAAGCATGGCTTTGCCTAACTGGGCGTGAAGTTTATCAAAAACAGGTTCTCCCAATCCCTTAGGCATATTTTTAATCACGCATTTCACGGTTCCACCTACGGTATCGCCTTGTGAGCGGATCTCCCGGATATACGCTTCCATTTTTTCTGCCAAAGCTGGATCTGGGCAACGCACCGGGTTGGATTCGATTAAATTAAAATCGATGTCTTTATAATCTTTCTCTAATCTTATATCCCCAACCGAAGCCGTATAGGTGATAAAAGAAATTTCGGGAATTAACTGTTTTGCAATTGCACCTCCCACAACCCTGGAAGCTGTTTCACGAGCGGAAGACCGCCCGCCGCCGCGATAATCCCTAACTCCATATTTTTCATCATAGGTATAATCGGCGTGGGAAGGCCTGTAAGCATCTTTGATATGGGAATAATCGTTTGATTTTTGATTGGCATTCCGGATCACGAAGCCAATTGGAGTACCAGTGGTTTTTCCTTCAAATATTCCGGATAGGAATTCTACCGTGTCAGGCTCTTTCCGTTGAGTCACAATGGCCGATTGTCCCGGCCTGCGCTTATCGAGTTCTTCCTGGATTTTATCCAGATTCAGGGAGATTCCCGCAGGGCAGCCATCTATCACGCCTCCTATTGCGGTTCCATGCGATTCTCCAAAAGTTGTGAGTTTAAATAGTGTTCCAAAGGAATTTCCAGCCATTTAGTTGATTTTCAACAAATGTAATTTTTTAACTAACAAATTGAAAATCTAAGGCAGTTAAATATTCGTTCGGGGTTCGTTAATTCGGGATTCGTTAATTCGGGATTCGTCCAATTTGTACGCAAGATTCTTCACTATCGTTCAGAATGACATTTCCGTTTTTTATTTCCTGCAGAGTTCCGCTGAGAAATATTCTAAAACTCTAATCCCTCTTTATTCTCCTTATTCTTTTATCTATTTTCTAAAATCTAAAATCTCAATACTCAATACTAACCAGTCTTCAACAAAAATTCCTGATTGATCTGCTGGCGCAATTTCCTGGAGTAATCTTCTTCCAGCCATTCCCGGTAATTTTTGGTGCTTTTGCTAATGCAATAAGAGTATTGCCTGATCCTTGAACTTATATCATCCTTTAATTCCTTGGCCAATAACCTGGCATCAAAAACATCTTCACTATTTTCAAAACACATTTTTACATGTTGGTCCATAGACCATTCAAGAACAGTTTTAGATTTTAATCCTTTCTTGATCACGATATCATATGCCGCCTCAACATCAAAATCCACTTCTGCACTTTTGGCAAATTGGGTTCTCAGTTCGGGAGGCATCACATATTTAAATTCCCGTTCAATTTCTTCGTCGCTCAGCAGGTTTTCAAAATAGAAATCGGGAGAACGAAACAGCTGTCTCCAATCTACCGCAGCGCTCCAATTTCCAAAACGCACGACATTGTTCCCCAGATCGATTACCGTAAACTCAGCTTTCTTTGGAAGTACCCGTGAACCACGGCCAATCATTTGAAAGTATAAGGTAAGGGATTTGGTAGCACGGTTCAAAATAATAGTTTCTACGGAAGGTTCATCAAAACCGGTAGTTAGTATGCTTACTGAGGTAACTATGGCATCAGGAGTGTGTTTAAACCATTTCAGGATTTGTTTCCGATCCTGTTTGCTGGTGGTGTTATCTAAATGACGAATAGAAAATCCGGCGTTTCTGAAAGTTTCATATACTTCTTTCGAGGTATTGATCCCATTGTTAAAAATCAGGGTTTTTTTTCCGTGAGATCTCTCCAAATAGGTATTGAGCAACTTTTCCTGCATGCTCAGGTTGGAATACAATTCTTCCGAAGATTTCACCGTATAATCCCCATTGATACCAACTTTCAGGGATTGCAATCCCACATCGTAAGAATAGACCACTGCTTTTGCCAAAAATCCTTTGCCAATTAAAGATAAAATAGAATCACCCACAATAAGCTCCCTGTAATTGTCCTTCATCGGGAGTTTTATATTGGAACTCAGTGGCGTAGCGGTAACTCCAAGAATGAAGCATTTTTCAAAAAATTTAAATAATTTCCTGAAGGAGTTGTAATGAGCCTCATCAATAATTACAAGGCCGATATCCTTAATTTCCAGTTTCTCATCGTGCAGCCGGTTGTTAAGAGTTTCAACCATAGCCACAAAACACATATAATCTTCCTGATCCGGCAATTCCTTAACCTTGGAATTAATGATCTTATTAAGGACCCCAAATTCAGAAAGCATCTGGGAGGTTTGTTTACAAAGTTCGATGCGATGAGTTAAAATGAGCACTTTTTTATTTGTGCGCTGAATATATTCTCTTACAATTTGAGAAAAAATCACCGTTTTACCTCCTCCGGTAGGCAATTGATACAATAAATTGTAATGATTTGGGTGGGTATCAATAACCTGAAATATCTTATCTATAT
Source organism: Flavobacteriaceae bacterium (assembly GCA_016649785.1). Taxonomy (GTDB): domain Bacteria; phylum Bacteroidota; class Bacteroidia; order Flavobacteriales; family Flavobacteriaceae; genus Gillisia. The sequence goes on along the minus strand of JAENXB010000015.1, from coordinate 3,713 downwards.
CTACCTGTTGGTAATCATAAAGCTTTTTATCATTTTTCTTTTCTTCCAGTCCAAAAGTTTCAACACCCATATTTTCTATATTCAGCAAGTTTGCAAAAATAGCAGATTTTTAAGGTTAAATAAAATGTTTATACGTTTAAAAATTTAATATTTACATTTATGGGATTGCTCAAATTTTGTTTATCTTTATTTTACTAATAATTTATGTTTATAAAGACCATTTTCTCCATTCCTAATGTTAAAATGGTTGTAAGTTAAGAATAGAAATATTAAAGCCAGACCAATATTCAATTGGCTCTCTTTCCCTCCTCATTAATTTTAAAAAATCTTTTTAAAATATAAAAATGGAGCCGATAAATACCAGCAAATATGAGAAGGTATTGAAGAATTGTCACTTGTTCAATAATTTGGATAAAGAGTCCTACAATGAATTATTGTCAAGGTTTCATGAGGAAAAGTGGCCTAAAAGTACCTGTGTCTTAAACCAGGAAAAGTGGTTTCACAATTTTTATATTATACTTTCCGGCAGGGTGAAAATGTACCAGGTGGACCCTAAAAGCGGAAAAGAGATCACCTTATTTTTACTTGCCAAGAGCGACTCTTTTGACCTTTTTTGTCTTTTGGACGGATGCGAACATACTGTTTTTTACGAAAGCCTTGACAGCTTAAAAGTATTGGCTATTCCAATGGTAGATCTTCGCGAATGGCTAAACAAAAATCCACAACACTATCTAAATCTTTTAAATTATGCGGGCAAACAAATGCGCTTGCTGGAAAACTTCGTTTCTGATATTTCCTTTTCTGATATTCCTACCCGATTAATAAAACTTTTGATAAGAAATGTAAAAGAAGATTCAAACAATCTTGAACTTATCAATGATCTGCCAAACAAAGAAATTGCAAATTTAATAGGTTCTACAAGGGCGGTTGTAAACCGGCATCTTCAATATTTAAAAAAGTGCGGTGCGATTGAAATTTCCAGAAGTCACGTGAAAATTAAAAATATTAGCCTGTTACAGCGTCTATTGGAACTTCAAAAATTTCGCAATCCAGGACAAAAATGAAATCCATTATTCTTCCCTTTTCTTAAAAATTTAATTTGTTAAATGATGAATTTGTGCTACTTAAGTAGTATTATTTGGAATTAATCTTAACTAAATTTGAGTATTAATAATCTTAAATTATAATGCCATGAAAACTCTAATTGTTTTTTTGTTCATTGTGTGCGGGATTGCCACAGGACAAGCACAAAAAGTGACCCAGTTGAAGGAAACTAAAGTAGAATTTGCTCCATATACCATTATTCCAACTTCAGATTTAGACACTTATGAAGTTGTTATAAAGGAAAATTATATAGGACAATTTTCATCAAATGCCCTTAAATTTGTGAAAGAAAACTTTGATGTCAATGAACTTATTCAAGCTATAAATGAAACTGGTTACGATTCTTATCTTATTAGTTTTAAAAGTAGCAAGGGATTTTTAGATGCCACTTATTCTAAAGATGGTGAAATGGTTCATTCCAATCAAATGTTTAAAGATATTGTATTACCATTAGAAATCCGAAGAGAGGTCTATATTAACTACAAAGATTGGACAATGGCTAAAAATAAATATGTTGCCAGTGGCAATGGCGATAAGCTAAATAAAGAAATATACCGTATTAATCTAAAGAAAGATAATAAGAGACAAAATATTAAAATCATTCCCAGTAGAATTGGAAGCGACAGGGTTGTAAGCAATTAAATCCCAATAAATACCACCCCCTTAACTGAGAAGCGGTGAACAATTAAAAATGAATTGTTCACCGTTTTTTATTCAAACAGATCTGATGATAAATATCTGTCTCCCCTGTCGCAAACAATGCTCACCACAATTCCTTCTTCTAGTTCGTTACAAAGCCTAACCGCTGACACCGCTGCTCCCCCACTGCTCATTCCCGCAAATACCCCTTCTTGCTTTGCAAGATATTGGGTCATTTTTTTTGCTTCTGCTTCGCTTACTTCCATAATCCTGTCAACTTTTTTGGGATTAAAAATTTTAGGCAAATAAGCTTCAGGCCATTTCCTGATCCCGGGAATTTTGGAATCATCTGTTGGTTGAACCCCTATAATTTGGATATCCTTGTTTTTTTCCTTTAAAAAGGTGGAAGTTCCCATAATTGTTCCCGTAGTTCCCATGGAGGAAACAAAATGAGTGATCTTTTTATCTGTATCCCTCCATATTTCAGGGCCGGTAGTATTATAATGCGCTTTCCAGTTATCTTCATTGCCAAACTGGTTGATCATAAAAAATATTCCATCTTTTACTTTTGCTTCCGCATAATCCCGGGCAGCTTCAATTCCGCCATCGGCAGAAGTTAAAGTTACTTTTGCCCCGTAAGCCTTCATTGTTTGTACCCGCTCTATCGTAGAGTTTTCAGGCATTACCAATTCAATATCAAGTTTAAATATTCCCGCGATCATAGCCAGTGCTATACCTGTATTACCGCTTGTGGCCTCAATTAATTTAGTTTCCCTGTTAATTTCCCCGCGATCCAACGCACTTTTAATCATATTATAGGCAGCGCGATCTTTCACACTTCCGCCCGGATTTTGTCCTTCCAGCTTCAGTAAAAGTTTGACTTTCGGATTTTTTATCAGAGTTTGGGTTTCAACCAAAGGTGTGTTTCCAATTAAGTCTAATATAGAATTACTCATTTTTAACAGTCTTTTTAATATTGATTTGCGGGGTGTGTGAAACCATAGAGTTTTCGGGCACCGATTTGGTAAGCCAGACATTTCCCCCAATTACGCTATTAGCTCCTATTACGGTATTTCCACCCAAAATAGTGGCATTGGCGTAAATAGTGACATTTTCTTCAATGGTGGGATGCCTTTTTGTGTTTCTCAAAGTCCGGTCTACAGACAATGCCCCTAAAGTAACCCCCTGATATATTTTCACATTGTCCTTTATCACCGTAGTTTCTCCAATTACCACGCCGGTAGCGTGATCTATAAAAAACGGAACTCCAATTTGCGCACCGGGATTAATATCAGTTCCGGTTAGGCGGTGGGCGTATTCAGTCATTAAACGGGGTACCAGAGGCAATCCAAATTTATGCAGTTCGTGACTCAACCTGTAAATGGCAATGGCATAAAAGCCGGGATAAGCCAGGTAAACTTCTTCCAGCGAATTTGCTGCGGGATCATGCAATGTGATAGCCTTGGCATCACAACTCAATTTTTCCAAAATTCCGGGAAGCGAATCCAGGTAAGTATTCCAGATCTTGCCGCAAGGTTGCCCAGCCTCCCAGCAAACTAGTGTTACCAATTCCTGAAAATCCTCCTCCAGTCCATGTATATTTTTTTCTACCGGGGTAGCCCCATCAAAAAGGGTATAAAACAATCTTTTTGTAAAAGCTTCGGTTTTTTCCTTGACGGAATATTTCAGGTTTGGCAATTGCTTTTGATCCTGAATTTTTTGGATGATCTCCTTTAGGTTCATTATAAATTTTTTTTCAATTATATATTTATTCCGCAAGCTATGAAGAGTTGAGTCGAAAGAAACCCCAATAATAACACTTTCCAACTTTTGAATTTCAAATTTAGGCAATTGCATTGCAACCGAAGCTGAAATGCTATCAGAAAAAGAATAAAATAATTGCAGTAAAATTAACATTTTTAATGAAAAAATTTCATAGAAATTTTAACAGGATATAGATGTTAAAAATT
>JAENXB010000222.1 GCA_016649785.1 Flavobacteriaceae bacterium | reverse complement strand
TTCCGACTTTTCAAATCTCTCTGGTCTCTTTATTCTTTTTTAAAATCCCCAAATCTCCAAGTCCCCTTTTTCCCGCAGATTAACGCAGATTTTAAACCGCAGATTGGCGCAGATAGGTTTCAGTAACTTTCAACAACAAACAACAAACAACAAACCACAAACCCCAATCCGTGTTTTCTGTAATCCCGAAGCATCGGGGCCAAACCCTTATCAGATTTCGATCGAAATATTTACCTTTCCGCCAAGTCCTTTTTCAACAATGTCGAATAAGGTTTTTAAAGTAAGATTACTTCCATTATTTTCCACGCGTGAAATGTAAGTCCGTTTTTTGTCGATCAATTCACCAAGTTGCTCTTGTGTCAGATTTTTCTCTTCCCGTGCATTTCGCAAAAGCAACCCGATTTTAAACGATTCAAAATCTCTTTCGAGTTCATCTCGTCGGTCGGTTCCTTTTTTTCCGTATACTGTATCTTTAATTTCTTTCCAACTTTTAGTTTCCATTTCCTTTGTTTTTTTCTTCGTAATATTCTTTCATTAACCGGGCTGCTTTTTCAATTTCCTTTTTGGGGGTTTTCTGCGTCTTTTTGGTAAATCCATTTAAGAGTATGACCAATTTACCTTTGTCAAAAAAGCAAAAGACCCGCCAAATATTTGAACCCAATTTAATTCGGGCTTCGAATAGGCCTTTGTAAGTTTTCATTGGCGCCAGATATGTTTTTGGCACATGCTGGTAGGTTTCGATTATTTCGATAACCTTAAATATTTTGTCCTGGATTTTCTTCGGTTGAGCAAGCAAAAATTCCTCAAAATAATTTTTGTATTGTATTACTTGCCTAACTCTTTCCATATAAACAAAGGTAACTTAAAAGTTACTATTTTCAAAATAAAGAATGTTTGATTAGAAATCCGGGCCTAATCCCAAATTCCATTCCGAGTAATCAGTTTTTAATCTGTGTTATTTGAAATTTTGAACCTTGAACATTAAACATTAAATGTTAAACGGTGAACTTTTCCACTCTCCACTCTTCACCCATCACTGTCTAACTTCGTACTTCTAACTTCGTTCTTCGTACTTCTTTATTTCGTAATTCCTTTACGGTTTCCCGTAATTCCAGGGATTTCTTTACCAACATTCATGTGTTAACAATACAAAAAAAATTTAACATTAGCTTGTTGTTTTTAAGAGAAGTGAAAGGTTACATTTGCAGCCCCTTAAAAGCGTGGAATGCCCCTTTCGCGCTTTTTTTATTTAACTTGCAAGGATCCTGAAAATGGGATTCAAGGCCGCGAAGCGGTATCAAAAATCGAATAAAATTTTATGTAATGAGCTGGCAGTGAGGAAACTGTTTGCTGTTTAGCGTTCAACGTTTGTGGTTCATTATTTACTGTTTGTGGTTTGTTGTTTATGGTTAAAAGTGACGAAGTAATCAGTAACCAATACAAATCCGTGCAATCCGCGTTTTCAACAAATCCGCGTAATCCGTGTTTTCAACAAATCCGCGCAATCCGTTTTAATCCGCGTAATCCGCGTTTTCACTCAATACTAACATCTCAATACTAACATCTCAAATCTCACATCTAACCCACATCCTCCTCACCGGCGGAGTTGGAAGTCGTCTTTGGCCGCTTTCAAGACAATCCCGGCCCAAGCAATACCTGGATCTTTTCAAGGGACATTCCCTGTTTGAACTCTCCGTAATGCGAAATAGCAATTATGCCGATGAACTTATAGTGGTGGGCAATTGCGAAAACCAACATTTGTCGGTAGAAGCCTTGGAAAAACTCAAACTTGAGGATTATAAAAGTATAATTGAAGCCACGCCACGAAATACCGCTCCGGCAATCGCTTTCGCGGCTTTTGCGGCGCAGGCTGAAGATATTTTGCTGGTAACCCCCGCCGATCATATCATCGAAGATGGGGAAGAGTACAAAAAAGCCATTGGAAGCGCTGTCCAATTGGCTGCCGAAAATTTCCTGGTAACCTTCGGTGTGCATCCCACCAAGCCTGAAACCGGCTATGGGTATATTGAATTCAAAGAAGATACGGTGCTTTCCTTCAGGGAAAAACCCGACAAAGAAACCGCCGACAAGTTTTTGAAGACCGGGAATTTCCTCTGGAACAGCGGAATGTTCTGCTTTAAAGCGGGAATTTACCTGGAAGAGCTCAAAAAATATTCGCCTGAGGTATATCAAAGATCCCTGCAAGCCTGGGAAAAGGCAGAAAATGGAAAGTTAGAGCTTGAAACCTCCCTGCAAATCCCGGCCATAAGCGTGGATTATGCCGTAATGGAAAAAAGCGACAAAATAAAAGTAGTAAAAGCCGACTTTGAATGGAGCGATATGGGCAGCTTTGAAGCAGTGTATGATTATTTAAAAACACAAGGCCAGGCTGTAGACGAAAATGGCAATATGCAAATAGGCTCCAAAAAATTCACCGCATTCGCCGGACTTCAAAACTGTATCCTGGTAGAAACCGAAGACGCTAATCTGGTCCTTGCAAAAGAAGCATCTCAAGACGTGAAACAAATTTATCAGGAGTTGGAGTTAAACAATCCGAATCTAATTAACTAAATCGTTTAATGTTTAGCGTTCAACGTTTATGGCTTGTAGTTTATGGTTTGTCATTAAACCTCCGCGCAATCCGTGTTTCCTGCGCAATCCGTTTAAATCCGTGGAATCTGTTTTTTAAAACGATTATGCTTACTCTAAGAAGCAATTATTTATTATTTTTGCTTAGTGTAATAAACAATGATGAATAGTTTTCAGGAAAAATTTCAAAGAAAAATACAGGGAACCTCTCTCGACTTTGTTAGAGGCCAAATGACCAATATTGCCTGGGAGGCCCGGCTCATTGGTATAAAAGGCGCCAGGGGTGTAGGTAAGACCACCCTAATATTACAGTATATCAAGAAAAATTTGCCCCTGAATGAAGAGACGCTCTATGTAAGTTTAGATAATATTTGGTTTGCAGATAACAAATTAACCAACTTAACCGATAGCTTTGTAAAAAAAGGAGGGAAGTATTTATTTCTGGATGAAGTGCATAAATACCCAAATTGGGCGCAGGAACTAAAAAATATTTACGATGATTATCCACAATTAAAAATTGTTTTTACAGGTTCCTCTCTTTTGGAGATTTTAAATGCCCGTGCCGACCTTAGTCGTAGAGCTGTTATTTATACCATGCAAGGCCTATCCTACCGGGAATATTTGAATTTAATATTAAAGGAGAATTTACCAATTTTTTCCCTTGCAGACCTTTTATCAAATCATATAGGACTGGCTCAGGATATAAATATGAAAATTAAACCCCTGCAACACTTTGACATTTATTTAAAAAGTGGGTATTATCCTTTTTTTCAGGAAGCACCGGCCTTGTATTTTCAACGTTTGGAAGAGGTTATCAATTTAATATTGGAAATAGAATTGCCCTTGCTGCGAAAAGTAGAAATTGCTTATGTAAACAAGCTTAAACAGTTGCTGCACATTATTGCTCAATCTGTCCCGTTTATGCCAAATATCAGTAAGCTTAGTGAACGTATTGGGATTAATCGCAATACCCTTATAAGTTACTTATACTTTTTACAGGAGGCTCATATTATTAAAAATTTGTACAAGGATGCCAAAGGAATTACCCAACTCCAAAAACCTGATAAAATATTCCTGGAAAACACCAATTTACAATATGCTTTTTCGGCCAATAACACCAACCGCGGTAATATTCGGGAAACCTTCTTTGTAAACCAGGTTTCTTTTAAACACCTTACAGAATATACCAATCAAGGAGATTTTATAGTAGATGGCACCTATACCTTTGAAATTGGTGGAAGCACTAAAACCGGCAAACAAATCGCACACCTTGAAAACAGCTATATTGCTGCCGATACTATAGAATATGGCTCCAACAATAAAATTCCCCTATGGTTATTTGGGTTCTTATATTAATCAAACCTAAAAAAAATCCGTCACAATCCGTTTAAATCCGTGGAATCCGTGTTGAAAAACTTAACCACAGAGGAACCCGCAGAGTTTCACAGAGGAAAAAAGTTTACCGTTTGTAGTTTATTGTTTGTCGTTAAAGTTAACGAACCCTAAACCCTAAACCCTAAACCCAAAACTTTTATCTCACATCTAATATCTCATATCTCATGAAAACAGCATTAATTACCGGTGTAACCGGACAAGACGGCGCCTATTTAAGCGAATTCCTTTTAAAGAAAGGCTATATAGTTCACGGACTTAAACGCCGGGCTTCCCAGTTTAATACAGACCGGGTAGATCATTTGTACCAGGATCCTCATGAGGAAAATCAAAAATTTATCCTTCATTACGGGGATATGACGGATAGTACTAATCTTATCCGACTTATCC
>JAENXB010000063.1 GCA_016649785.1 Flavobacteriaceae bacterium | reverse complement strand
TTCAAAATGATCGAATCACTCTCAGGCAGCACTCACGAGGTAATTACTTCGGTAACATTTACGACAAACAAGTTGCAAAAAACAGTGAACGATACCACAAAGGTCACTTTCAAAGAGTTGAACAAGTATGAAATAGATTATTACATTGAAAATTTCCATCCACTGGATAAAGCAGGTGCCTACGGAATTCAGGAATGGATTGGCCTGATAGGGATTACCCGTATTGAAGGTAGTTATTTTAATGTGGTGGGCCTTCCTACTCATTTGGTTTATAAAACCTTACTGGAAATAGCGTCTCATTGATTTCTGTTATTGAAAAATCCTGTATAGGCATTTTTTCAAAAACAAAATAATCGTCATATATTTAAAGAAAATACAATTCACCTATCTATTTTTTTTCAATTAAAAATTGATATCATGAAATTCAGAAAAACGCTTCAGATACTTGTCTTGTTCTCATTTATCTTAATCTTAGGATGTAATCAAAATCCGACAAAAACCGAAAAACCTGCTTCCCGCGAACTATCAGCTGATTTTAAAGAATATTGGTTTGCAGGGGAGGCTGAGATCACTTCTTATAAACTGGAACAATCCCGCTATGGCGAACCACGTTCCGGAACTGCCGTGTTAATATTTGTAACCGAAGATTTTTTACCAAAAGCTCAGGTTAAGGCAGATAAAAAGAATGATAGCAACATTCCGGTGTTAAAACTGAATGCAGTCAAAAAATTCAATACAGGCTTTTATCCGTATTCCATAATGCAAAGCACGTTTTATCCGCTGGCGGGTAATTCTCATGCGCTTAAGGTCTCTGCCTCTGTTCAGGAATGGTGCGGTCATGTTTACACTCAGTTAAACAATCGGAAAAATTTTGAGATCACATCGCATTCCTATTTTGAAGGAGAGGCAGATCAGAATCTAAAACTGGACAAAACCTGGCTGGAAAACGAAGTCTGGACGCAATTGCGCATTAATCCTGACGGTTTACCTACGGGAGAATTGCAAATGATACCTTCCTTGGAATTCTTTAGGTTGACTCACATTGAGATTAAAGCCTATCAGGCTACCGCAGAATTTTACCAGGATGATAGCTTAAGCGTTTACAAGATCACCTATCCTGAGCTTCAAAGGAATCTGAAAATTTATTACAATACCAGCTTTCCATTTACAATTGAAAAATGGGAAGAAACCACCGAAAAAAACGGTGAAAGTTTCACCACTACCGCAACGAAAATGAAAAGCATAAAATCTGACTACTGGGATAAAAAAACCAATAAAGACTTACCTTTACGTGAAAAACTGAATTTAAATTAATGCTCGAAATCTTAAGCACCTACCGGAATGAAATTATTTATACCATTGCAACCGTGGTATTATTGCTCATTTTTCAATTCATATTAAAAAAAGCCGCACACAGAAAGGGACTGCGCAACGAAATAAATATTACGCGCACCCGGTTGATGTTTCAATACATCAATATTTTAATAATTTTAATTGCCATTTTTTTATTGGCTTTTGCATGGGGAGCCGATCTCAAAGAACTATCGCTGATATTTTCCTCTGTTTTTGCAGTAATTGGGGTAGCCTTGTTTGCAATCTGGTCTATTTTGAGCAATATTACCTCAGGGGTCATTTTATTCTTTTCCTTCCCTTATAAAATAGGCGATAAAATTAAAATACATGACAAAGACGCGCCCATTGAAGCTGTTATTGAAGATATTAAGGCGTTCCATTTACACTTGAGGTCTTCGGAAGGTGAACTTATAACCTATCCCAACAATTTGATTTTACAAAAGCCTGTCTCACTAATTCAAAAAAATGTGTATTTAGATGAAGGAAAGGATAACCTATAAATGTTAAAGCCATTTTAATTGGGACAAACCTTCATAAAATTTATATATTTGAAAGAATTGAAAAACATTTTTTTAAATGCGCAAAATCCTTTCTTTACTGCTTTTTTTGGTTATTTCTACGGCAATAGCCCAACCCCCACAAAAACTAAATTCGGCCGAAATTCACCAGGCCATTAAAAAGTTAAATTTTCTAGGTTCAGTTTTATACGTGGCTGCCCATCCTGACGATGAAAACACGCGGCTTATTTCCTATTTATCCAACGAGGTTCACGCCCGTACCGGCTATTTATCCATGACCCGCGGCGATGGCGGACAAAATTTAATTGGGCCGGAATTAAAGGAGTTATTGGGAGTTATAAGAACCCAGGAACTTATGGCTGCCAGGGGAATTGACGGTGGGGAACAATTTTTTACCCGGGCCATCGATTTCGGTTACACCAAAACTCCCGAAGAAACCCTGGAAATCTGGAATAAAAAAGAGGTTTTGAGCGATGTAGTTTGGATCTTCAGAACCTTTAAACCGGATGTGATCATCAACCGTTTCAATCACAGGACTTCGGGAGATACGCATGGCCAGCATACCGCCTCCGCTTTATTAAGTGTGGAAGCATTTGATCTGGCTAAGAATCCATCGGCATTTCCCGGGCAATTAAAATATACGCAAACATTTGAACCAAAACGCTTGTTTTTTAATACATCTCCCTGGTTTTATGAAAGTGACGAAGCATTTAAAAATGCTGATAAATCGAACTTTTTAGAATTTAATACCGGCGTTTATTTTCCTTCAAAAGGCCTTTCCAATCCGGAAATAGCGGCCTTGAGCAGAAGCCGGCACCAATCCCAGGGTTTTGGCAGCACAGGAAGCCGCGGCACTCAAACAGAATATTTGGAATTGATCGACGGGAAATTACCCGAAAATACTTCGAGCTTATTTGCCGGAATAGATACTTCCTGGAACAGACTGAAAGACGGCGCCGAAATAGGAAAAATTCTGGCTCAGGTTGAAACAAATTTTGATTTTGAAGATCCATCAGCCAGCCTTCCAAAACTGATAGAAGCTTATTTGCTTATACAGAAATTAGAAGACTCCCACTGGAAACAGATTAAAACTAAAGAGATCAAAGTGATTATCGCGGCAGCCAGCGGACTTTACCTGGAAGCGATTTCTGATACTCCTACTGCAATTGCATCCCAGGAAATCCAGATCAACCTTGAGGCGATAAACAGAAGTAAGCAGGAAATGACGTTGACTGCTGTAAGCCTGAACCCCGGAAAAGTAGAAATTGAACCAAACATAAAACTTCAAAATAACCAGGATTGGGAAAAAACCCTGACTTTTAAAGTTCAAGATACCGCAAACTACACTACTCCATATTGGTTAAAAGAAGAAGGTACTTTGGGAATGTACAAAGTGGAAGACCAACAATTAATTGGTTTACCTGAGAGTCGCGGAAAAATAAATGCGCGATTTACAATTCGTATAAACGATGTGGAAATCCCCTTTCAAAAAACTTTGGTTTATAAATATAATGACCCGGTAAAAGGTGAAGTATATCAACCTTTTGAGGTTATTCCACCAGTTTCGGCAAAAATCCAGGATAAGGTTTTGATCTTCGCCAATTCAAAATCCAAGATAGTTCCCGTGACAATTACCGCGGAAAAAAATGGGCTTTCGGGCCAGTTAAGTTTACAAACTTCTGAAAATTGGAAGATCGATCCTAAAACTGCCAATTTCAACCTTAAAGAAAAAGGGGCTTCAATTACGATCAATTTTACCGTCACTCCTCCAAAAGATCAGGAAGAAGCGATTTTAAAACCCATTATTAATCTTAATGGGATTAATTATTCTGATGAAATTGTCACTATAGATTACGATCATATTCCATTGCAAACCCTGGTTTTACCTTCACAAACAAAACTGGTTACACTTGACATTCAGAAAAAAGGAGAACACATTGGCTATATTGAAGGCGCTGGCGATGCTGTTCCGGAAAGTCTGGAACAAATTGGATTTTCAGTGTCCAAAATTGATCCGAAATCTATTTCGGCTTCCTCACTTGCAGGTTTTGATGCGATTATCATGGGTATTCGTGCCTACAATACCGTTGAAAAATTAAAATACAAACAACCCGCACTATTAAAATATGTGGAGAATGGAGGAACATTAATAGCGCAATACAATGTAAATCGCGGGCTTGTAATAGACAATCTCGGTCCATTTTCGCTGGAATTATCACATGAAAGGGTAACCGAGGAAAATGCCGATGTTAGGTTCTTATCGCCAAATCATCCTGTTTTAAACAGTCCGAATAAGATCACCGAAAAAGATTTTGAAAATTGGGTACAGGAGCGCGGTTTGTACTTTGCCAATAAATGGGCTCCTGAATTTACCCCGATCTTATCTATGAACGATAAAAATGAAACTCCTAAAAACGGAAGTTTACTGATTGCAAAATATGGAAAAGGTTATTTTATTTATACGGGCTTAAGCTTTTTTAGGCAATTTCCGGAAGGAGTTCCAGGCGCATTTCGTTTGTTTTCTAATTTGGTTTCAATAGGTAAATAAATGGAAAAACCAATGAAATATATCTGGAAAAGGTCATACACCATAGTCCTGCTGGCTAATGCATTTTATATTTTTTTGTTCTACATCATAATGAAAATATTCTCCTAAAATGCAATTATTAGATTGGATAGTTCTTATTGGAACCCTGGTGTTTATTGTGAGTTATGGTGTTTATAAAACACGCGGAATAAACAAGGTTCAGGATTACCTTCGCGGCGGGAACCAGGCACATTGGTGGACCATTGGAATTTCGGTTATGGCTACCCAGGCCAGCGCTATTACATTTCTTTCCACTCCGGGTCAGGCTTATCACGACGGGATGGGCTTTGTTCAGTTTTATTTTGGGCTCCCAATCGCGATGGTGATCATCTGCATTGTTTTTATCCCTATTTATTACCGGCTTAAAGTTTATACTGCCTATGAATATTTAGAATCCCGCTTTGACCTTAAAACAAGGATGCTCACCGCGATTTTATTTTTAATCCAACGCGGACTTGCCGCAGGAATTACAATTTTTGCCCCTGCCATTATATTATCGGCGGTTTTGGGCTGGAACCTCAACATTCTCACTGTTTTAATTGGAGTTTTGGTAATTATTTATACAGTTTCCGGCGGGACTAGGGCTGTAAATGTGACCCAAAAACAGCAAATGGCGGTAATGTTTACGGGAATGCTCATCGCATTTTTACTTATAATTAGTTACCTCCCGGAAAATATCAGTTTTACCAATGCCCTGCAAATAGCGGGAGCAAACGGAAAATTGGATGTATTGGATTTTTCATTCGACTTTAACAACCGATATACTTTTTGGAGCGGAATTATAGGCGGGACCTTTTTGGCTCTCTCCTACTTTGGAACAGATCAAAGCCAGGTGCAACGATACCTTACGGGAAGATCGGTCCGGGAAATGCAATTAGGGCTCATCTTTAACGGCATTTTAAAAGTTCCGATGCAATTTTTTATCCTGTTGGTTGGCGTGATGGTTTTTGTGTTCTATCAATTTAACCTGGCGCCACTCAATTTTAACCCTTCAGCAGAAAAGGCCGTATTGTCCTCGGAATATTCCGGAGAATACAAAAAGTTAATGCTCAATAATGAATTGATCCAGGAACAAAAGCATGAAACTACCATTAGATATGGCAATAGCTTAGATCAGTCCTCTTCAGAAGAAAAAAACATTTATAAATCCCGAATGCTGGAACTCAAAACCCTGGAAGACAGTAATCGGCTGCAGGCTAAAACCTTGATCGCCGCTACCGGAAAAGATGTGGAAACCAACGATAAGGATTATGTCTTTATCCATTTTATCCTGAACAATTTACCCAGGGGCCTTATAGGTTTATTGTTGGCCGTGATCCTTTCTGCAGCTATGTCGTCTACTGCATCTGAATTGAACGCACTTGGATCTACAACAACTATCGATCTCTATAAACGAAACCTTAAAGTCGAAAAATCGGAAGAACATTTTGTAAAGGTCTCCAAATGGTTCACTTTAGCCTGGGGGTTGATCGCCATTGCATTGGCAAGTTTCGCAAATTTATTCGACAACCTCATCCAATTGGTCAACATTATTGGTTCCATTTTTTACGGGAATGTCCTTGGGATTTTCCTGTTGGCATTTTTTATAAAATATGTGCAAAGCAACACTGTATTTATAGCCGCGGTAATCACTCAAATTCTTGTGATCCTGGCATATTCTTTTGAACTTATGGAATATTTATGGCTCAATCTTTTAGGTTGCTTTCTCGTGATGATCCTGGCATTTTTATTGCAAACTTTTATTTATTCTCCCAAAAAACCAATTTCAATTGAAAACTAAAACATTTAAATGGGCCATACTGGGCCCCGGAAAAATAGCTCATAAATTTGCTAAAGGTTTAGCAGAAGTCCCGGGAGCGGAATTATATGCCGTAGCCAGCCGTTCCTTGGCCAAAGCCGAAGAATTTGCGAAAGAATTTAATGTGCCGAAATTTTATGGCAGTTATGAAGATTTGGTAAAAGATAAGGAAGTAGATATAATTTATATAGCAACCCCTCATGTTTTCCATTACGAGCATACCCTTCTTTGCTTAAAACACAAAAAAGCTGTTCTCTGCGAAAAACCCTTTGCGATGAATAAGGAGCAGGTAAATGAAATGATCTTGACTGCAAAAAAGGAAAACATCTTTTTAATGGAAGCGCTCTGGACATATTTTTTGCCACATTATCAATATGTATTGGAATTGGTTAAATCTGAAAAATTCGGGAAAATAACCGGTTTAGAAGCCGATTTTGGATTTGAAGCGCCCTTCCTTCCAGAAAATCGGCTTTTCAATAAAGATCTGGGTGGCGGCAGTTTACTGGATATTGGGATCTACCCTGTATTTGCAGCCCTTACTCTTTTAGGCAAACCCGATACTATTTCGGCCAAAGCTGAATTTAGCGAAACCAGCGTTGATGAAAGTTGCAGTATTGTATTTAATTACCAAAATGGAGTTCGTGCACATCTCTTAAGTACTATCAACAAAAACACCCCAACCACGGCAACCATCAATTTTGAAAAGGCTAGGCTAACAATTAACAGAAGATTTCACGAGCCAACTTCCGTAACAATTCTACATAATAATCAAGAGGAGACAATTTCATTTGAAGTCAATACCAACGGTTATAATTTTGAAGCTGAACACGTGCAACAAATGCTGGCCGAAGGCAGAACCGAAAGCACGCTAATGAGCTTTGAAAAAAGTTTGGAACTTATCGGATTACTGGACGATATCAGGGAAGAAATAGGATTAATTTATCGATGTTTTAAAATTTCAACCGTAAATAAATTCCTCTAATTATATGAAAAAATAAAAAAAAGGCTCCCTGTTATACAGAGAGCCTTTTTTAATTTTTACTTTTAAACTTTCAACTTTTTCCTATCTATTCGCTCCCCACTCTTTCAGGGAATCTTTATTCATTTTTACATAGTCTGCATTTCCGGCTTTTTCAGCTGAAGCTAAAGAACGTTTTGCACTGGCAATAGCTTCTTTTTTCATTCCCAGATCTGCTTCAATAAGAGATTTGCGTCGCAACATCCAGTAAGCATCATCACCCTGCATTTCAACCGCTTTATTTACCCATTCCAAAGCCTTTTTCAGGTCTTTACCGGTTTCGTGGTAATAAGTGGCTGCAGAAAAATAATCACCGCCCGAAGGGCCGTTCATCACTTTTTCAATACTTGCGAGGGTTTTGGCGTCTGTAGGAACTTCAAATGGCAATGTTACAATGGTGTTTTCCCAAATAAAATTTAATGCCGCAGAATCATTTTTTAATTCATCGATCAAAATGGTAAAAGATTCCATTCTCATTGGCATTTGCTGAACTTCAGCAGTTGCTTTTAACGCCACTTTATTATCATCCCATTTTTCCGGTGTTCCCCAGTTATTGGAATCAGAGTAAAACAGTATTTCCCAGGAATCTTTATTTGGAATGGTATAAAGTGCATAAGTGCCTTTTGTCAACTCTTTTCCGGCAATTTTCACATCGTCGCTAAAAGTGATCTTGGTGTTGGCATTGGCACCGGTGCGCCAAACTTTCCCGAAGGGCACCAGATTACCGAAAATTTCACGATCCCGCATTCCGGGACGGGAATATTCAATACTTACATCGGTAAGCCCAACCTTTTGTTCGACCTTAGAAAAAGGACTGGGTTGAGGGGTTTGAATTTGCGCTGAAGTTCCCAAAGAAATCAATCCTACGCAAAAGAGTAAAAGTATGTTTTTCATAAAAAATTTGTGTTGGTTTATTCAAATATACATTCAAGGATTCTCTAAACCCAATTTATTTTGGCCTTAGGCCTAATTTTCGCTTAAATTTTAGCTTTATTTTAATCAATATAGCCAAAGATTTCTAACCTTCAGAAAATTTAAGTTCCAACAAATGAGAGAAAAATAAACCAGTTCTCCCTATATAATTTTCAAAATACAGAAAGAACAACAAATTTAATTGGGATGATATTCCTGATTTCAAAACAAGTAATTTAAAGGTTTTTTGTTGCATTATTCCTTGTAGGAACGTATTTCGTCAAAGAAAGGCGTCCTTTTTTCCTCTACACATTTTACAGCATACAAATAAAGTGCTGCCGACCAGGTTTGCCAGTCCTGCCCCATAGATTTTCCATCCTGGGCCTTGATCCATTCATTAAAACCAAAATCCAAATTTATATTGTTGGAAATTTTTATCATTTGAGTAAGTACCACGAGCTTTTCACCGGCAAGCTCATATTTTCGGGCAGCAACCAAAGCTGCCACATAAAATCCGCATATAAATGGCCAGATGCCTCCATTGTGATAATCCCCGGGTTGGTTATAAATTGAATAACGTGCCCGCCAGTCAATATCTTCTGGTTTTATAAAAGGGAAAAAATTAGGGGGAAGATCAACGGCCAATTGCCCGTTACTTCTCATGTTTTCACATTCCTTCTCTATCCAGGAAACCATTTCACTGGCCCTTGACGGGGGTGCAATTCCGGAAAGAATCGCCAGGCTGTTACCCAAGAGGTCAAAACGTTCACTGCTGTAAAGTTTATAGGACCATAAAGCATAGTACGGCTTATGCTTTAACACAAGACCTTCGTGAACATGCTTGTGCATCACCCCACCGGTTATGGTAAAGCGTTTCATAGCCTTGAGCATTTTGTTTGCCCGCTCGTGTTGGCTCATCATCCTGAGGTAGCTATAAGTTAAAGTATTTACAAATAAACCATTTCCCAACACCCATTGTTCATCACGCCAATCGCTTGTGGGTTGCTGGACGATCAGGTAACGATCAGCTGGACTTTGATATTCCATCCATAACATTGACTTTTCAACGGCTTCCTTAAGAAATTCTGATTCCCCTGTGACTTTCCTGTAAATTTCTGAAGCCAACAAAAATAATGGGGTGGAA
Organism: Flavobacteriaceae bacterium; assembly: GCA_016649785.1. Taxonomy (GTDB): domain Bacteria; phylum Bacteroidota; class Bacteroidia; order Flavobacteriales; family Flavobacteriaceae; genus Gillisia. Next base: position 3,641 of record JAENXB010000063.1, on the reverse strand, counting down.
TCACTTGATCCACGATCTTCCTTATCATGTACCAATGAAGTAATATGACCGTGTTTAGTCTGATTTTGCGCTAAAGTTTCCAATACTTTCCGGATGCTTTCCATAAGTTTTGGATTATCAGAAACAGCAATCCCAAAAATAGAAAACATTAAATCCCTGGTATATGGCTCTGGATATCCCCAGCCGGCGGTACGCGGAAGCCCGTGGAATGGGCCTTTTGCATTATGAAGCAGCACTTCAAGTGCAGCCTCTTTTGCTTCTGCTATCAATTGTAAATCCTTAGTTTTCATGGTCAGTCAAAGGTTGAAATTAAACTATTCCCAATTTATCGTTCACTATTTTCACAAACCTCTTTGCAACTACCCGGTAGTCAAAATTTTCAACCACCCGTTCCCGGCCTGCTTTACCCATTTTTTCCCGCAATGCCGGATCATTCATAAGATCTGTTAGATTATTGGCGATATCATTGATATTCGCGCGATAATCAACTGTTCTTGGCTCTTTAAATATCATGCAATGATTGGCTCCATAGCCCGATTCAATACCAAGAATCACCTGGTCCACCACAATTCTTTGGGCTACTTTTGCCAAAAATGCTGTTTTTCCATGCACAAGGGTATCCAGCATTCCCATTGCTTCAATACCAATAACCGGTTTCCCGCATGCCCCTGCTTCCACTTGGGGCATTCCAAAACCTTCAAGCCTGGAAGGGGCTGCATATATATCACAGGCTCCAATAAGATAAGGCACAAAATTCCGGGAGATGGTATTCGTGGCATAAATGATTTTTTTATCAATTCCCAATCGTTTTGCCAATTCGAGGTCTTGTAAATTTTGAATTAATGTTCTCTCCTGAGGCCATACTTTACATACGTATTTCCAATCCGGCACTTTATCGTCAATTAATGCAAGTGCCTGCATTACTTCCTGAGCCCCTTTGGAAGCTGCATCGCCACCTACCGTTAGAATCATTAGTTGGCCAGGGGAAATTCCCAATGATCCCCGCACCGCCATAATTTTTGGATCGCTTTTACTAAACGGTACAAAAGAATTAGTATCGCAGCCCACTGGTAAAACCACAATATTATCACCACTTATCCCATCACGTACATACATTTCCTTTACCCAATTAGAAGTAACAAGTATAAGCGGAAGATCGTTTAATACATCCTGATAATTGGCAATAAAACCATCTGCCACCAGCCAGGGTACTGGCTGCACACCAAATTTTTGCGGATGAAGCACCAGTTCCGGGGTGTAGCCCCAATAACCAATACCTACAACAACATCTGGCTTAAACCAACGGTAATACCATTCTTTCTCCTGTTCCGATTCATAATTAGCAGCATGGGCGTCAACTCCCATTTCAAGAAGCCCCCTGTAAAGTAGATCTCCCTGGGTTGCAAGCCCCCCGGGTGAAGGTGGATAATCATATAATATCAATACTTTCATAATACATGTCCTTTATTATTGAGCCACTTCTTTGCAGTTTCAGGATCTGTAAATTGCTTGAATGCTTCTGATTTGGGAGTTGTTTCGGCTTCCCAGCTCTTTTTGTCAAAACCGTATATCTCTGTAATAAGGCGGTATTTTTTTAGCCATATTTCTTTTGTCAATTTGGTATAAACAGAAGCGCTTTCGAAAGCTCTGGGATAATATTCCCTGTGGCCATCGCCATAGGCAAAAGTCCAAAGTTCATCAGCAAAAATTTTTCCGGTATGCCAAAGGTTTATCACCGCTTTCCCTGTCTCTTCATGCCTGAGATGCCGGGTATATTCTCCGGAAGGATTATGTGTAATTAAAAGATCGAAATGTTTTGGAGGCAGTAAGTCCTGAATTGTCTGCTCAACTTCTTTTTCATCCAAAGGTTTCTGCTCAGGTCCATCATCAAGATCCCCCATAATTCCTTCCGCTCCCAAAATTTCTAAAACCTTATGAAATTTAGGCGCGCGATCCGGATCGCTTCCCCTGCACAAACTGAGAATAAACCAGTTCCATGAGGGATGATTTAGTACAGTTCCACCTGCCCATAATATTTCATCATCTGGATGAGCAACGATAAGGGCAACTGTTTTTGATTCCATTAGTTTTTTTTGAACATTTAAAAATACATTGAATTATAAATTTAAGTTCTGATATTTATCAGGTAAAATTAAAAGGTTGGGATTTAAACATACTAAAAGAACAATGGCCTCAACTTTAATTAATTTTTTTCAAAAGTAAGATTGTCTGTTCCTCCATTTCCTCCACTAATATCAATAAGCTCAATTTTAGTGGAAGATTGAGAAACGAAATCCCAATCATCGTTTAAATCTTCAAAATCGTTGGTTAAATTGAAATTAATAACGAGTTCCAAATCATCCTGGGTATCGTCATTGCTATTGCTGTCTGTAATACTCCAGGTTCCATTGAAGGTATTACTTCCATTTGCCACAGTCAATGTTCCGTTACTTCCAAATGTAAAATTGTAACCGGTAAAATGATTGGTTTCATCGTCTCCGGAATCAAGGAATTTCGTTATTTTCCAGGTACCAGATTGAAGATTGTTTTTCACCTGGTTTTGAATTTGATCAATTGGTGGGGCATCATCATTACTTGAACAAGATGTGAATGTAAATAAGCCTACCAAAACAAGAAAAAAGATGATTTTAAAATTCTTTGAGTTCATAATTATTGTTTTTATTGTTATTTAATGTTTTATGGAATTTATTTTTCGGTAACATATAACCCCTTATTTATTGATATGAATATACAGAAAATATATTATTATTTTTTATATATCACTCTGAAATTCAGTCATTAAGTGAATTTTTAGGGTTGTAATGAGCTCTTGGGGAAATTTTTAGATTTCTTCAGTTTTAGAAATATAAAAGCAATTGCTCTTCATTCAAAACCTGTTTTACACATAATTTTTTAAAACCTCACATTTATATTTTGTTTAACCTTTATATATTTTATATAAACAAAATAATTGTTATTTTTACACTGAAATAAAATGAAGATATACATCCTCCACACAAAACAGAAATTGCCAATTAGGGTTAACAAAGCCTGGGAATTCTTGTCAGATCCCAAAAACTTAAAAACCATCACCCCGGATTATATGGGATTTAATATATTTTGAGGGGCAACTTATACAATACATCGTTACTCCGGTTGCCGGGATTAAAACCAAATGGGTCACGGAGATAACACATGTTCGGGATAAAGAATATTTTGTGGATGAACAGCGGTTTGGTCCTTATTCCTTATGGCATTACAAACACTTTTTAAAAGAAATTGAAGGCGGGGTTGAAATGGAAGATATTGTAGATTATAAACTGCCCTTCGGAATTATTGGCCAACTGGTACAACCCCTTCTGGTAGCACCTAAATTAAAAGAAATTTTTATTTACAGAAGGCATAAATTAATCGAATTGTTTGGCGATTATTCCGGTGAGATCATCAAAAATCAAGATTTAAAAGAGAATTTCTTAACATAGGGTTACACTACAAAATACCTTGATTTTAAAGCTGAAATGAGCATAACGCAAACACGATACAAAGACAAATGAAGATAAGCGAATTACCCCAGATAGCTATCTAGGGACCAATTAAAAAACAATAAATATCTACAAATGAAAAAAAATATAGTATTGGGA
>JAENXB010000043.1 GCA_016649785.1 Flavobacteriaceae bacterium | reverse complement strand
TTTTCAGAAGGCTGGTGATCATTAAAATGTGTTGCTACCGATCCGGGCATTATTGTACTCACTTTTATTCCATATTTTCTCAAATCCAGCATTGCGGCCTGTGTAAATCCGGTTACTCCAAATTTGCTCGCGTTGTAAGCCGAAGCGCCCTCAAAGAAATTGGTGCCGGCTAAACTGGAAATCGTAATTATATATCCTTCCGTTTTTTTAAGGGCTTCCACAGTAGATTTTATGCTGTAAAATACCCCGCTCAGGTTGGTATCAATGGTTTGTTGCCATTCTTCAACGCTCAGTTCATCTATTGGACCAAAATGACCAACTCCCGCATTTGCCACCAATACATCAATTTGTCCCCATGTATCCATCAGCTTTTGAACTGCTTTTTGCTGACTTTTATAATCCCTTACGTCAGCTTCAAGGCCAAGTACCTCCCCTTTTCCTATCTCTGACAGTTTTTTGGCAGCTTTTTCAGCCGAATCTTTTGATCGACTTGTAATAGCCACCTTCATATTTAATTTCAGCAAAGCTTCGGCAATACCATATCCAATTCCCTTACTTCCTCCTGTTATCAATGCTACTTTTGAATTAAATGATTCCATTTCTTATATTTTTCGATTTGGATAAATCTACTAAAGAACTCCTGATCCTTAAAATTTTTCAATCTAATATATTGTTAATTGTTACCAATAAAACAAGAATTGGCTATAAATGAACGTATTAAAAACAATTCATAATCTTTTATAAATATTAGCTAAAATTGTTTTGAAAAAACTTTAAAGCAGTAACTTTGAGGATTCGAAATAAGCGCGAAGCATTCGTGGCGAAGTCTATAAATAAAGTGAAATTACCATAAAAACAGGAACATTTGAAAAATCCAAAAGGTCAAAAATTACTAAATAAAATTCAGCGCAATTTAATGCGTAACGGAATAATCATAAACACCATAGTGGAAGATTTAAAAGAACTTCGGCCTTATGCTGTTGAAGATGAAAATCCATTACTGGCAAAAGTAATTCGCCTGACATACGAGCATATTGAAAATTACCAAACATTCAATATTCCAATTCCTGAAGATGAGCCTTTAGACGAAAATGAAGAAGTTTCTGCGTCTTCAGATTTCGATCCTCAGGAAAGCCTGGATTACCTTTTGTCTATTATGTTTGATACCACTATAAAGAACAACCAAATGGATTTAAGGGAATACAGTGTTGATCTTCAGAAATATGCTGAGGAAAATTAATTGAATTTTTGGGTCCTGTTTATGCAATAGGACCTCTTATTTTAACTCAGTAAATCGGGGATCTATTTTAAATAAAGGTGAATGAAAAGGGATGCGAAATCTAAAAAGAAGTCGCGATTGCGTTTGCTGCACCAGTATTATGGTTATACGGGGTTCTACAAATTTGTGGGCAGAAGTGTAAGAAAAGCTATAATTCCCATCCTAATTATTGTAGGTGCAATTTTCGCCATAGATTTTTACGTATTAGATCTAAACCAGGCATTGGTCACCTTTACTGAAACCTATTCCCCCACCGGAATTCTGTCTGTATTTTTTGTTTCAGAATCACTTTTAGGCCTGGTTCCTCCGGAGATTTTTATCGCCTGGGCAGGAAAATCGGCCCTTCCTATTTTTTACTTATCCCTTTTGGCTTTAGCCTCTTACTTAGGCGGGATCGTTTCATATTTTATTGGGGTTGGCATCACCAAAATCCCTGCCGTTCAAAAACAAATTGAAGTGAACCTGGGGAAATATATTAAAAACACCCGAAAATGGGGTGGTTTTCTAATTATTGTAGGAGCACTGCTCCCCATTCCTTATTCTTTAACCAGCATTGCGGCCGGGGTAATCCGGTTTCCGTTTATGAGTTATTTAATGTTTGGATTGTTAAGATTTGTCCGGTTTTATCTTTATGCGCTGGTAATCTTTGAGATGGTTTAATTGCACTAAATCTTCATTTATTAGTATTCTGAAAAATTTAAAGGAGTAAAATAGAAAAGGGCTTTATAATTTCTGATTTTGAAATTATAAAGCCCTTTTTCCAATATGGGTTTCCGGAAATTATTTGATCTTTAGAAATTTTATTTTAAGCTCCTTTTCTAGTTCCCAAATTCGTTTGAGTTCCTTTTGATTCACCAAAACCAATGAAATTCCGGTTTTTCCAGCACGAGCCGTACGACCGCTCCGGTGGGTATAATACTCTATCTGATCGGGTAGCTGGTAATGCACCACAAAGGCAAGATTGTCTACATCTATTCCCCTGGCAGCAACATCTGTGGCGACCAAAAGGCGTAAGGTTTTGTTTTTGAAGGCACGCATGACCTTGTCCCGGTCTTTTTGAAGCATATCGCCTTCCAAAAGACCGACTTCGTAATTTTTTGCCGCCAATTGTTTTACCAAAAGTTTAGCAGCAGATTTTGTCCTTGTAAAAATAATCCCCCTGTTTTTTCCCTGGGATTTCAGAAAAAGGGCTAAAGTGTCCAGTTTGTTGTTATCGTCCCCGGTGACAAATTGATGTTCGATCCCTGCATTTACCGCTTCCGTTTTATCTATATTAATGCGAAGTGCATCCTTGGAGACAAAATTGGTGATGATCTCATTTAATTCTGAAGGCATCGTGGCAGAAAACAGCCAGATATTCCTGTTGCCTTCGGTGTTTTTTAAAATTATGTTTAATTCGTCCTTAAAGCCCATACTCAGCATTTCATCGGCCTCATCTAGCACCAGGGTAGTTATTTTTGAAATATCCAACGCCTTTTTGTTCAGCAAATCAATGAGTCTTCCCGGAGTTGCCACAACAATATGCGTAGGCCTTTTTAAACGGGTCATTTGAATATCAATTTTTTCCCCGCCATATACTGCCTCGGTATAAACCGGTTCGGTATATTTTGTGAATTTGAATAGTTGTTTGGCGATTTGCTGTCCCAGTTCACGGGTTGGAGCCAATATCAATGCCTGGATATACTCTTTTTTGGGATCTATTTTAGACAAAATAGGCAATCCAAAGGCCGCAGTTTTTCCGGTTCCGGTTTGAGCCTGTCCTATAAAGTCGATATTTTCCCGGGACAAAACCGGAATGGCCGCCGTCTGGATTTTAGTAGGGGTGAAAATTCCCAATTCCTTTAATCCTTTGGTGATCTCTTTGGAAACACCTAATTCAGTAAAACTCATTGCCTTTATTATTTTAAAAGGCAAAGATACTTTTTTTGTAACAAGCATTTGCCTGTTTATAATTTGGAAATCCAATTCTGATAAAAATAATTATCCGGGCAGTCAATCTATGTAAGCCTAAAATATTTGCTGAATTAAAGATCCTTATAATTAAGATCTCACCTTTAAAGTTAGAAAACAAAAAAAGCGGTCTGAAAATTATTTTTCAGACCGCTTTTTTTTCTTAGAAATTAGAATTCTCTACTCTTCTTTTTCAATTTGTGCTACTCTTTTTTCCCATTCCCATGCGCTCTTTAGAGCTTCATCAAGACTGTGTTCTGCTTTCCAGTTTAGTTCTGAATTCGCTTTATGAGTATCGGCATAAGCCGCTGTAATATCGCCTTCACGCCTATCCACTATTTTATAGGAAAGTTTTTTTCCGGAAACCCGTTCAAATGATTCAATCACTTCCAATACAGAATTTCCTTTTCCCGTTCCTAAATTAAAAACATCGTAATTTTTCTCCAACTTATCTTCCAAAAGGCTTTTTAGAGCAATAACATGTGCCCTGGCGAGATCCATAACATGAATATAGTCACGAACGCAAGTGCCATCAATTGTTGGATAATCATTGCCAAAAACAGAAAGTTGTTCTCTTTTTCCTATAGCAGTTTGTGTAATAAAAGGTACTAAATTTTGTGGGGTCCCAATTGGTAATTCACCAATTTCACCGCTTGGATGCGCACCAATAGGATTAAAGTAACGAAGGGAAATAGCACTTATTTGAGGATAAACTTTACAGCTGTCCTGGATAATCTCCTCTCCTATTTGTTTGGTATTTCCGTATGGGGATTCCGCTTTTTTAACAGGTGCATTTTCACTTATTGGCAAGGTATCAGCCTGTCCGTAAACCGTACAGGAAGAACTGAAAATAAAATTAGCTTCATCTTTCTGACTGAGTTCCTTTAAAAGATAAATTAAACTTGTCAGGTTGTTTTCGTAATACAACAACGGATTTTCAACACTTTCTCCCACTGCTTTGGACGCCGCAAAATGAATGACCCCGATTATTTTTGGATATTTTTCAAAAAAGTTCACAACTGCTTCCTTATCCCGCAAATCAATATTTTCAAATTCAGGAGAGATTTGTGTTATTTTCATGATCCCTGCCAATACATCCAGGGATGAATTCGATAAATTATCTATTATCACCACATCAAAGCCTTGTTCCTGTAAAGCAACAACTGTATGTGAGCCAATAAAACCAAGACCTCCGGTAACTAATATTTTAGATTTCATGAATGATTTTTCTTATTTGCTGCAAATTAGGGAAAATGCCAAAACTGGCTCCATAAATATAAATAAGTTTGGGTTATTTATAGGTAAATTTTAACATTCCTATATAAACCTGTTTTTCCTTTTAAATCTCGTTTTCCTGCAAAAACTCCCCATATAACATTTATATTTGCACAAAATAAAATTTTTATGGACTTTGATAATCAAATCAAAATTTTTAGATGGACAAGTATTTTAGAAGGAATATCATTCTTAACCTTGTTATTTTTGGCCATGCCTTTAAAGTATGTTTTTGGCTTGCCTCAAATGGTCCAAATTGTTGGAATGGCCCATGGAGTACTTTTTATAGCCTATCTCATTGGAGCCGTCATAATGTTTAGACCCATGAACTGGACCAATAAAACCTTAATTACTGTTATTGCATGCTCGATCCTGCCCTTCGGTCCTTTTTATGTCGAAAATAAATACCTGAAAGCATGAAAGAGTTTATGGATATAAAAGATATCACCTGTATTCTTGAAGATTATTTTATCAGCCAGGGAATGAATGTGGTTGTGGCCAGCTATCTCAATTTAGCGATCAATTTAAGTATATTGGTACTTCTGGTTTTACTGATCCATTACCTCGTAAAAAGATTTGTAGTTGAAACTTTTAAAGCCTTCACCACAAAAACACAAACTACTTTCGACGATTTTTTGGTCAAAAGTAAATTTCCCAGATATATAGGGCAAATCGTCCCTATTGCATTGATTTATTATACCATTCCATATATTTTGGTAGACCATGAATACAGCCTTAAAGTTGTTCTTTTTGTCCTGAATATTTATGTTATTATTCTTATTGTATGGATTTTCCGAAGTTTGTTGCGTACCTCAAAAAATTACCTGAGAACCAAAGATGAATTCAGGGATAAACCAATAGACAGTTATATACAAGTCCTGATGATCTTTGTTTGGGTTGTAGGCATTATGTTCATCTTTTCTGAAATAACAGGGAAATCGGTGATCAATTTTGCCATTTCACTGGGAGCCGCATCAGCTATTTTACTCCTTGTTTTTAAAGATACCATCATGGGCTTTGTGGCCTCCATCCAGGTTTCAGTAAATGATATCGTGCGAATTGGAGACTGGATCACCTTCAGTAAATACGGGGCCGATGGAAATGTGACTGAAATAAACCTGGCCACGGTTCGCGTTCAGAATTTTGATAATACCTTTACAACAATTCCCACTTATAGTTTAATCTCAGATTCCTTTCAAAACTGGCGCGGGATGCAGGAATCCCCGGGAAGACGAATCAAAAGGGCTATTTTCATCAAGCAGAATTCCGTAAAGTTTGTCACACCTGAAGACCTGGAAAAACTGAAAAAAATCTCCCTGATCGCTCCTTATCTGGATCACAGGCAAAAGGAAATCGACAAGTTTAACACCAGCAATAATATCAATAAGGAGTTGCCAATTAATGGAAGGAATCAAACCAATTTAGGGATCTTCAGAAAGTATGCCGATTCCTACTTACACGATCACTCAGCCATAAATAAGGAATTGTATATGATGGTGCGCCATCTTGCTCCTACCCCACAGGGAATTCCGGTTGAAGTTTTGTGTTTTAGCAGAGATAAACGCTGGGAAAATTTTGAATATATTGCAGCCGATATATTTGATCATTTAATTGCTGCTGTGCCATATTTTGATCTGCAGCTTTTCGAATCTCCTTCAGGAGACGATATTCAAAAGTTTTCTGCCAAATTTAATCCGAAGGAAAATGAATAAATCCTGATTTTTATCGCGTTACCCTAACATTCAAAAATAGAGCCCTGCTAAAATTTATTTTAGCAGGGCTCTATTTTTGTAACTGAAAGGAATTCCGTTAATAAAATTACTGCAGCCTGTCCTTTACAAATTCAATTTGAATTTTTCCATGTGGTTTGGGTTTCCCATTAGCATCCAGGCCAACCATTACAATATTTTCTATACTAATTATCGTTTCCCTGGACATTTTATTCCTGACTTCAGATCGCAAAGTGATTGAGGAATTCCCGAATTTGACCACATCAATCCCAATCTCAATAATATCGCCCTGGCAAGCTGAACTTACAAAATTTATCTCACTCATATATTTTGTAACCACCTTTGGGTTTTCCAATTGAATGATAGAATATAAAGCACATTCCTCGTCAATCCACTCTAAAAGCCGCCCTCCAAACAAAGTGCCATTGGGGTTTAAATCCTGTGGTTTTACCCATTTTCTTGTATGAAATCTCATTTTTTTTGTTTTAATTTTAAATTTAAGAAGAACTAATCAGTTCATAAAATTTTGAGTGTCTAAATTGCCTAATCTAAAGCCATTCCAGATGTAACTTTTTAATTATATTAGTTAATTTTAAAATTAACTAATTATTTAGGATAGTGAAAATCCGTTTATTTTTTCTTTTAACTCCAAGTATTTCAGACTTCTTAAAGTACCGATTTGAAACTATACTAACCTATAACAATGAATTTGCCTCAGAAATTATCTCACGATGGTCAAAAGCCAGATCCGGCAAATCATTCAGGCTAAACCACTTGGCATCCACCGCATCATCACTTGCTTTAACCTTTACCTCCGCATCAATTAGCGCGACAAATGCAATTGAGATCGTTCTTCCCCGGGGATCTCTCCCGGGAGTTCCAAACGCGCTTACTTGCTGTAGTTTTTCAATTTTAAGTCCGGTTTCCTCCTCCAATTCCCTTTTCGCTCCCTCCTCCATGGTTTCATTTTCTTCCAAAAATCCCCCGGGCAATGCCCATTGATCGCGGAAAGGATCATTTTTTCGTCGGATGAGCAATACATTTAGAATATCTGATTTTCTATAAAATATTACCGCATCTACTGTAACTGCTATATTTTGTTTTCTCATATCAAATCTATGTTTCCGGTATTATAAATTCCGATTTTATTTTTAAAATTGGTTTTTCAAATAACCCTATTATTTAGAAAATCAGGTTGTTTTAATTAATCTGATCGAGATAAATTCGGAAGATGAACCTTGACCTTTTTATTTTTCGGAAGAATAACCCGATCTAAAATTTTAATATTTATTAAAATACACGGTTTTCTTATTTACAAATTCCCGGATCCCATGAAGAGAAAGTTCCCTTCCGTAACCTGAGGTTTTTGTGCCGCCAAAAGGCAATCTTGGGTCGCTCTTTACCAATTCATTTACAAATACGGCCCCGTCCTCAAACTGTGGCACCAACTCTTCCGCATATTTTAAATTTTCAGTGAATATGGAAACTCCCAGACCAAAAGCGGAAGAATTCACCAATTCCAAAGCTTCTTTTTCAGTTTTAAAAATTGTAACAGAAATAACAGGACCAAAGGTTTCTTCATTAAAAACAGGCATTTCAGGGGAAACATCGGCAATGATAGTAGGTTCAAAATAAGTTCCGTTTCGCTTTCCACCCAATAAAATTTTGGCTCCGGCTTTAACAGATCTTTCAACTTGTTCCGATAGATCTTTGGCTAAATCTTCCCGTGCCAGAACCCCAATATAAGTATTTTCATTCATAGGATCCCCGCTTTTGAGTTCTCTCACCTGCAAAGTGAATAACTCTAAAAATTCTTTTGCAATGGCTTCATGTAAAAGCAGCCTTTTCCCAGCGATACAACTTTGCCCTGTATTTTGAAATCTAGCCTGCACGCAGGTTTTAACCGTTTTCTCAATATTTGCATCTTTAAAAACAACCAGAGCATTGCTGCCGCCCAATTCCAGGACCGATTTTTTTATTTCTTCCCCGGCCACAGAAGCCACGGCACTTCCTGCGGGTTTACTTCCCGTAAGCGTTACCGCTTTAATGCGTTTATCACGTATAACAGCCTCCACCTTATCGCTTCCAATTGGAAGATTTTGAAAACAACTTTCGGGGAAACCTGCTCTTTCAAAAACTTTCTGAATATTATTGGCAGATTGCATCACGTTGCTGGCGTGTTTTAAAACACATATATTTCCCGCCATTAACGCCGGTGCAGCAAACCTTATAACCTGCCAAAACGGATAATTCCAGGGCATTACTGCCAGGACCACACCAATTGGTTCGTATGAAATATAACTTTTGTGAGCATTGGTTTTAATAATTTCCCGGGCCAATTGTTTTTCGGCATTTTCAGCATAATATTCACATACCCAGGAACATTTTTCAATTTCGGCAATAGATTGTGAAATGGGTTTTCCCATTTCCCTGGTAATGGTCTCGGCGTATTCAATTTTATTGTTTCTAAGTTCAATAGCAGCACGCAACATCAGTTCAGACCGGTAATTAAAATCGGTTTTTTTCCAACTTTCATAACGGTTATTGGCAGCCTCCAGAGCATTGTCTATCTCTATTTTTGTAAATTCTTTTACACTTGCAATTTCTTCTCCGGTATATGGATTTATTGAAATAATCATATAATTAAATATTGTTTTTCTAAAGGTAAAGAGTAGCACGCGAAGTGTGGAACGATTAAGAGGATTTTAACTGATGAAAATTTTGTTTATAACTAGTTTAAAAGTTGAATATGAATGGTAAATTATCGTTCGAATATTTTATTAAATTTAAGAAACTCTACAATTATGAACCAACGTGATTTAAACTTGCTCCGGCTAAGACCTGAAATTCCTTCGGCAAGAGTTTCAGAAAACATGTGCAGTGATGAGCAGTTTCAAAACAAAACACTGCGCCCCATTGCGAAGCTTCAAAACGATTTATTCGTGGAGGTTTTTAAAAACTACATTCAAAAATACAAAAATGCCTTTTATGGATTCCCTGTCGAAAAGAAAATGGCTTTTATTGAAAATGCCATTCAAAGGGATATCAAATTCAGAAATAGCTTAAAAGGGATTATGATAGGGCAGTTTACTATTGATGAATACAGGATTTACATCGAAAATTCTTCGGCTTTAAACAAGCGGATGATGAATATTGTGAAGGAGCGCATGCTTGAAAATATTCAATTGTTAGAAAACGAAGTAATATATTAAAAGCCCAAGCAGGATTGTTATTGCGAAACTCATAAGTGTGCCTATAAGGACATATTCAGTTTGTTTGCGCGCTCCTGTTTCAGTCTTATCGCTAAATCTTAGAATGGATTTTGCTGCGATTAAAAATCCAATGGCTGCGAAATTATCGGTCAGGATAAAGGTGAGTACCAGGATACGTTCAAAGATCCCAATAAAGCGACCGGCTGCTTCGAGACTGTTTTTCTTGTTGGTGGTTTCTATTTCATCCTGCCAGCGTTTGGTTGCTTTTCCTATTAGAAATCCGGCGGGGAATATCACTATTAAATAGGCCGCGATTACTGCTAAAATCTTAGGGGAATTTAGAAGATTTAGCAGGAAAGGAATTAACTTTTCAAATCCTTGTATCAGGTATAGCCACGCGATAATAAGCACAATTAAATGAAACAATTGGTCCAACAGAAAGTATTTTAAATTGTCTGTTTTTCGAAGTATTTTCCACCAATCTATAAAATAGTGAGTTAGGCTTATAAAAAGTGCCACGTACCACCAATTCGCTTGTTGTAAAAATAAGTAAGTCAAAAAACCAGCCAACAGGGCATGTAAGAAAAGTATATAAGATTTGCCTTTGTGCTTTCGCTTGTGGTTTATCCAGCTTTTGGGTTGCAGCACAAAATCGGTTAAAATATGGGCCAATAAAAGTTGAAGTGAAATTATAAGGCTATTCTCCATCGTTAAAACGCGTAGTGATTACATTTCTGTATCTGGTTAACAATTCTGAAATAGCTTCCCAACCGGCTGCCTTTTTACGTTGGTTTACGGCAGATTGGCTTATATTGATTTCTGTAGCTATTTCCCGCTCTTTTAAACCGCTCAATAAATAATACACCACTTCTGCTGATGCGGTACTCCACTTATCGGTTATAGTGTCCATTAGAAAAAATGAGGTGTTGAATTCGGCATTTACTTCTTCCAATTCGGTTTTTAAGCGGGTTTTTCGGTTTTCGGTTTTCATTTCATCCAGAGTGCGTCCTGAAAATTGAAAAGCCTGCCCGTTGGATTCAGAGATTGCCTCGCGTTCAATATTTTGGGTTCCTATACCAATGGCGATTTTAAAATCGGCGATTTTTGAATAAGCCTTGTTTTTTTTGGTCTTTTTTAAATGAATCCGGTTAACGGCAGCCTTAATTCGCAATGCGATTATTAAAGCTTCTTCGGGTTTTTTTAGTACTCCCTGAAAACTATCTCCCCTATAAATTTTTAACCGGACACTGTCTTCCCCATAATTATCCCTTATATGGGTAAACTCTGCTTTTAAGGCATTTAAAACCTTTTCCAGAACTTCTTCTTCATATAAAGATGACTCTACCAAATCTGCTGTCAAAACTGCTACCATATTTCAAATATAGTAAAATATATTAGTCTATAACCTTATAAGTATATAATATAAGTCTGTGGACTTATAAGTATCAAATATAAGTCTGAAAACTTATAAATTTGCAATATTAGTTTATGCAATTATAATCAGCGAATATTAGCCTGTGAACTTATAATTATTAAACAAGCGAAAATAATTATTAAAATTTTGCAAAAAATTATTTCAGATGCAAAGGGATAATTACATTTAAGTTAAAATCAAGATAATGATACAAAATAGGAAAGAACTTTTCAATAAATGCCTCAATAAAATTAATGGGCAGATTGAAAAATACAGAGAAAGCATGAAGGGGGTGAAAGAATCCATGGATGCAAACGATGTGCATACAGATTACGATGAGGAAGGCAGCAAAGGAGAGTTATTGGTAGCATTTGAGAAATATGCGCAATATTTGGATAATGCCCAAAAGATAAAAGAAACTCTGAGTAAAGTAGATATAGAACATTATACCGAGCAAATAAAATTTGGCAGCGTGGTGGAAACCAATAAACAAAACTACTTTATTGCAGCTGCTTTAGGAGAAATAAAAATGGACGATGGCGGTATGGTTTATGTAATATCCACCGAGGCACCCATATTTGAACAACTGAAAGGTAAAAAAGCGGGAGACACCTTCAAAATTAACAATGAGGAAGTAAAAATATTAAAAGTCCATTAAAATTATTCCGGATATTCTACCCTTAAATGAAAAATGTTCTTAAGCTTTTGTTTCAGGACCTTTTTGATGAGTTGAATTTCCTTCAAGGTAATATCTGCATTTAAAAACTGGCCCTCCTCCATTTGTTTATTGATGATTTTTTCGATAAAAACATCAATTTTTCCGGTGGTGGGTTCCTTCAAACTTTTACTTGCGGCTTCAACGCTATCGCACATCATTAAAATTGCGGTTTCCCTGCTGAAAGGAATTGGCCCCGGGTATCTAAAATCTGCTGAAGATGCGCTTTCGTCAATTTCCTTTTCTTTCATATAAAAGAAATAAACGGTAGTGGTGCCATGGTGGGTTCTTATAAAATCAATTACCCTATCGGGAAGGTTATTTTTCCTGGCAATTTCAATCCCTTTTATTACATGCCCAATAATAATTTCTGCACTTTCTTTTGGAGAAAGTTCGTCATGAGAATTTACCGAGCTTGATTGATTTTCAGAAAAGTAAGTAGGATTTTCCATTTTACCAATATCATGGTAGAGCGCTCCAACCCTAACCAACATCGCATTTGCTCCAATTTCATTTGCAGAAGCTTCTGCCAGATTGGCAACATTTAAAGAATGGTGAAAGGTACCCGGAGCCTTTTCGGAAAGTTCTTTCAACAATTTTGAATTTGTATCTGAAAGTTCCAATAGCGACATATCTGAAACCAGGCCGAATAGTTTTTCATAAATATAAATGATCGGTTGCACAAAAAGTGTGGCTAAGCCTCCTAGTACAAATGACAGGAACATTTCCATATCCAAATCCTGAATATTCCCTTCCTGAATTACCGTAAAAGAAAAATACACCAAAATATAAACAAAGGTAATTTGACCTACCGAAATGAACAGGCTGGCCCTTTTGTATAATTCGGAAACGGTTAAAATCGTGACTATCCCTGCCGTTATTTGAAGGAACATATACTCGTAACTGTCTGGCACAACAAAACCCAAAATTAAAACCGTAATTACATGCGTAAACAGTCCTAAACGTGAATCAAAAAATGCCTTTAAGGTTAGGGGTAAAATACACAAGGGAACGATGTAAATGTACTTCGGTTCAAATTTTACCACCAAAGTGGTGAGGAATATCATCAATAAAATGTTGAAAAATATAAATGTGACCTTAACATTATTTGCGTAGATATCCCTTCTGTATTTTCTGATAAAAAGGAGCAGCATCAATAGGGCAAGTCCTACCAGCAAACTATAACCAAAAAGGAGCCAATTATAACTGGAGGCACTCCATACCTGAGACTCAAATTCGGTTTTAAGGGAATTTAATATATCAAGCTTTTTACCTTCAACAATTTCGCCCCTTGAAATAATTATGGTCCCCCGTTCTATGCTCCCACGTGTATAGGAAATGGATTTAGTTTTGTCATCGAGTTCTTTTTGGGTAAGGGTATCATCAAAGGTTACATTGGGTTCAATAATATTATAAAAGAGTTCGAGTAGTTCGGGTTCTAAAGATTTAAGATTATTTTGATTTATTTTAGCGGTTAAGAATGGGCGAATTTCATCTTGAGTGAAGATTTTACCATAATCCACTTCATCTGCCACATTCTCCTTTTTTAAATAAACCAACCTATTGGGTTCTGCTCTTCTCTCTTCCTCCAGGACGCCAAATTGATAAAGGGAATTTAACGTTTCCTCCGCAAATGCTATAAGAACCCTTTTTTTTCGGTTCAAAATACTATCAGAAAATATCTTGTTTATTTGTTCCGGAGCATCAGCTTTAACCTTTTTTACAGTTTCTTCATTAAAATTATAGTAAGGGATATGATTGGAAATGATCTGATCCTTTTCTTTAACAATTTCATCATTGGTTTTTAAAATTGCAAAATCAAAAGGGGCGTATAAATTTTCATATTGCCATGGTTTGCCCTTTGTAATTTCATATTTAAACTTTCCGCTTTTTGGAAGGAGGTAAACAATTACCACAGCAGTTAGTATAAACAAGAAAATCTTGTAGAATAATGCCTGGTTTTTATAGAAATTGTTAATAATATTATTCATTTACTTACCTAATATTTTTCAAATGTAATAAAAAAACATCGGGTGATTGGAACCTTGGTTTGTTCTTTATAAAATCACTAAATTCGCAATAAGAGAAATTCAAAACAAAAGGTTATGAAAGAAGTTGTAATTGTAAGTGCCGCCCGGACTCCAATAGGCAGTTTTTTAGGAGGTTTATCAACCGTGCCGGCAACAAAATTAGGTTCTATTGCCATTCTTGGGGCTTTAAATAAAATAAATTTAAAACCAGAAATGGTAGATGAAGTTTTAATGGGAAATGTGATTCAGGCCGGGGTTGGGCAGGCTCCAGCAAAACAAGCTTCCCTTGGTGCGGGAATTCCGGATACGGTTCCCTGTACTACTGTAAATAAAGTTTGTGCAAGTGGGATGAAAGCGGTTATGCAAGGCGCACAGGCAATTATGCTGGGTGATGCCGAAATTGTTGTAGCCGGTGGAATGGAAAATATGAGCTTAGCACCCCATTATTTATATTTAAGAAGTGGGCAAAAATTTGGGCCTGCAACAATGATAGACGGGATCCAGAAAGATGGATTGGTAGATGCTTATGACAATAATGCAATGGGCGTGTGTGCCGATCTTCGTGCCAGTGAACACAATTTTTCACGTGAAGATCAGGATGCCTTTGCCATTCAATCTTACAAACGTTCTGAAAAAGCCTGGAAAGAAGGAAAATTTGACAATGAAGTAGTTCCCGTGGAAGTTCCACAAAGAAAAGGCGAGGCTTTAATAATTAAAGAGGATGAGGAGTTTAAAAATGTAATACTCGATAAAATCCCTTCTTTACGTCCCGCATTTTCGAAAGATGGTACCGCTACTGCTGCCAACTCTTCTACAATAAACGATGGTGCCGGTGCTCTGGTTTTAATGAGCCGGGAAAAAGCGAATGAATTAGGATTAAAAGTATTAGCAAGCATCAAGAGTTTTGCCGATGCGTCTCAAGCCCCAAAATGGTTTACAACTTCTCCGTCCAAAGCAATACCCAAAGCTTTGGAAAAAGCTGGAATTACCAAAGATGATGTGGACTTTTTTGAATTTAATGAAGCATTTTCCGTGGTGGGTTTAGCCAATATGAAATTATTGGGATTAACCGATAAAAATGTGAATGTGAATGGTGGCGCTGTTTCTTTGGGACACCCGCTGGGATGTTCAGGAGTTAGAATTATAATTAGCCTTTTAAACGTATTGGAACAAAACAATGCTAAAATAGGCGCAGCTTCTATTTGTAATGGTGGCGGTGGAGCTTCAGCAATAATTATTGAAAGGGACTAATTTAATTTTGGCAATTTTTTTTTATGCAATACGGAATATGCAATCTTAGCATCGTACCGGTTCGTTTACAACCGGAGGATGCCACTGAAATGGTTACCCAACTTTTATATGGTGAACATTTTAAAATTCTTGAAGAACGGGGAAAATGGAGCCGGATACGCATTGCATCCGATTCCTGTGAAGGTTGGGTAGATAACAGGCAGTATCTCAAAATTGAGGAGACCGCCTTTTATGAACCCAATGATTCAAAACCTTTTTATTCTGCAGGTTTAATTGAATACTTAATAGATGAGAATAGCAACTTAATTGCAATACCATTGGGCTCCGTTTTAAACTATGCCCATCATCTGAAGCATTCACATGACGGAGCCGTCATTTCAGGAATAAAGGAAAAGTCCAATCTCATACCAATGGCGCTATTATATTTGAACGCACCTTCCATTTGGGGAGGAAAAACGCCTTTCGGGATAGATTGCAGCGGGTTTACCCAAATGGTTTATATGCTTAACGGCTATTCCTTACTTAGAAATTCTGCACAGCAAGCAACTCAGGGGGAAGCCCTAAGTTTTATTGAAGAAAGCGAGCCCGGGGATCTGGCCTTTTTTGATAATGCCGAAGGTATTATAACCCACGTAGGATTAATGATGAAGGACAATTACATCATCCACGTGCACGGCAAAGTAAGAATTGACAGGATTGATCACTCAGGGATCTTTAATACCGATTTGAACAGGCATACCCATCAGTTACGGGTGATCAAGAAGATTATTTAAATGTAATCCAGGATTCCGGGCAAATTTCTTTTTAAATGAAATCTGGGTTGTTTTTGTTAAATGGATATAAATAAAAACAGGCTGCCAAATGGCAGCCTGTTTTTATTATAAAATTGTAAATAAATTTT
>JAENXB010000426.1 GCA_016649785.1 Flavobacteriaceae bacterium | reverse complement strand
TCGGATGATAACTGATAACGTTGCGATGGCACGGGAATGGCTTCAAGGATAACTTTTATGGTTGCCATTTCCTTCGCGGTTTCCATCAATTCACGAACATTTTTATAACCAGAAACATAGTGGTTGGCTGAATTAAAATGATCATAAGCCAGTCGCGCCGATTCACGCGTATTTGCATCCAACTCTGTTAATCCTGCATTGTATCGGGCATCGGCTGCTTTTTCGTAGGCCATGTTTAACTCCGAAGTGTAGTTTTTCGGATTGTTGATAATCTTACGTGCAGCCGGTGTGCTTCTGATTTGATCGGATAAGCGATTTGTCTGCTCCATTAAATTGATAACCTGCTCCCATTTAAAGGGATTGTTTGAGGATAGTACCTGATCCAACTCTTCCTGCACCCATTCCAGCATCATCGGGTAACCTTCGCGCAAAACCCTGGTGGCATTTTTATTTTCCGGAGATGATTTCAGGCGATCAACCGCTTTTAATACGGCAGAAAAATAGTCACCCTGTTGAAGGGCTTTTCTACCGGTTGAACAGGAGGAAATCAGAAAAGCAATGATGCCAAAAATTATAATAGTTTTTTTCATTTCGAAATAGTTGAAGCAATAATACAAAAATAGGATTTTGAAGGAATTACTGTATTTTGTTTTCAATATAAAGATTACAGTTGTCCAGTTAAATTTTAAGAAATTCCTCACTTTGTTGCCAATAACAGACCATAAATTGATTGTCATTTCGAATGAGGCACGAATGAGAATTGAAAATCAGCGGAGCTAAATCTGCCAGATTGAAAGAGATTTCTCCTTCCGCCAGCTGGCGGATCGAAAGGACAGCTTTATTCGAGCTTCCTGTCATTTCCACATTGATAGCATGACTTGGAGTCATACTATCAATATAAAGTACAATTCAATTTTTATTTATTTTTAATGTCTTTTTCGTTCCAGCCCGACCGGTTAGGTGGCTCGGGTATTTTTACTTTTTTAGGTGGATTTTTCTCCAACTCTTTTAG
>JAENXB010000417.1 GCA_016649785.1 Flavobacteriaceae bacterium | reverse complement strand
CTTTAAGTCAGGATCGTGCAGCGGTTACAGGGAAAACCTTCAACAATAAAATATATGTTGCCGGTTTTATATTTCTTTCCTACACTTCCAGTTGTCCGATTATGACAGTTGAACTAAAAACAGTAATGGAAAATAATGACATACTGATAAAGAAGATTAAAAAGCTACGGAAAGAGAAAAACGCAGTTATCCTAGCACATTATTACCAGATTCCTGAAATACAGGAGATCGCTGATTTTGTAGGCGATAGCCTTGATCTGTCGCGAAAATCGGCTGAGACAAAGGCTGAAATGATCGTATTTGCCGGGGTTCACTTTATAGCCGAAACGGCCAAAATATTATCGCACGAAAAGAGTGTATTCATTCCGTATGTGAATTCCAGATGTTCGCTGACAGAATCATGCTCTGCGGACGAATTTAAGGAACTCAGGGAAAAATACCCCGATCATATCGTTGTTTCTTATATGAATATGACGGCGGAAATTAAGGCAATGACCGACGTAACCTGCACCTCCACAAATGCAGGAACGAAACCCTAAAAAACATTTAGTAATTAAATATGAAGAAGTTGATTAGATTTTTGAACGAATAAACAGATAAAAATGAAAAACTATAAAACAATAAAAATTGGAGAAATTGTCACACAAGATTTTAGAGCCGCCGAAATATTTAAAAATGCAGGAATCGATTTCTGCTGTGGCGGAAATGACAGTTTAGAACAAACTTGCAAAGATAAAAAGCTGGATATTTCGATCCTTGAACAAAAATTAAGTGAATTGGAAAATATAAGTCCGGACAATACCCATAATTTCAAGGAATGGAACCTGGATTTTTTAAGTGACTATATTGTAAATACACATCACAAGACGGTGATGAAGCTATTACCACAACTAATAGTCTACACAAAAAAAATTGCAGAAGTGCATGGTTCAAATCATCCGGAATTAAAAGAAATTGAAAAATTGTTCTCTGAAATCAATACAGAACTGTTGCAACATCTAAAAAAGGAGGAAGAAGTTCTGTTTCCTGCAATTAAGGACCTTTTGAAAAAATATTCTACAGAAACGAAAAAGATAGTTATCTCAGAGAT
>JAENXB010000336.1 GCA_016649785.1 Flavobacteriaceae bacterium | reverse complement strand
TTGTCTTATCAGACGGATTTTACTCTTTTGCTTAATCAAAAGAGTAAACAGAAAATTATTTTATGATTATTGCAACGTTCGGCATTACTCAAGCAAGCTTGGTATTGCACTCACTTAATGCAATAATTCAAGGCTGACAATCTTTTTGAAACAAAACTAGCAGGTCAGGATTGCCACGCGACAAAACTCCTCGTACCTCGTCAAACATTGTCGCTTTCCAGTACCCTTGCTAAATCCTTCCTTTGTTTTGTAATCAAAAACCTTGTAGGCCAGTTCTATACATGATTGGCTTAAAACTAATTGTTTGTAATACGATTCCATGAGCCGCCAGGCGACGTGGTCTCATCCGGTTAGCAGGAATGCTCTTAAACGCCCCAGCGGGGCGAAACCCGTCTGGCAGGCCAAGCCGGGCAGGTATTGGTAGCCCCCGGTTTTAAACGGGGGATCAGGCGGTAGCCTGAAAAACGGCGCACGGTGTATTTTACAAAATGGTGCTTGTTGCATGCGCCGGAATGGTGTTTCGTTTACCAACGCGCTGCAATCGCGCAGTAGCTGGGGGAGTTAATAGTGTCCCCTGGCAGTTTCAATTTCTATGGTATTATTTTCAATATTTACGCTGTAAACAAGTCGGTGAGTGCGTGTTATCCTTCGAGACCAGGAACCCGACAGTTGGTGTTTTAATGCTTCCGGCTTACCTATTCCTGTATAGGGATGCTTAACAATATCGTCAAGCAATGCCGAAATTTTCTCCTGCACAGCTTTATTTCCACTTTTTTTCCAGTAGCTAATATCTTCAATAGCTTTTAAGGAATATATTATTTCCATAAATCTTTGGTGTCTATTTTAACACCCTTTCCCTGTTCTATTTCTTCTTTGGCCAAAAGAACACGCTCTACAAACTTGGGGTTGTATAATTTTTCTTCTTCAACTTCAAATTTAATTTTAAAAGCTTTGAAGATTGTCTTAATCGCTTCTATTTGTTCCCTGTTGCGAGGATACACTTTGAATTTTATTGCTTCCATTTTGCTTTATTTTTTACAAAGTTAACAAATTCATCAATAACCCCTCGCTATCGCACGATTGTGCCTTGTGATAATAGTGAGAATGCGATACAATCGCGCATCAGCGGGGGATTAAGCCCCCTTTCCCTTCGGGATTTCCCCCCAAGGGTGGCTTACGTTCTAAACAAATTTGTCGCAGATTCAAACCTTTTTAGGCCATTCCTAAACATGATTGATAAGGAATGCGGTACAATCTCGCACTAGCAGCAGAGGAGTAGATTAATTAAAGTAGATTGCCAGGTTTTAAGTTGTCCGGGTTTTGCCGATTGTCGAAAAACGTTAATATGTAGATTTTTTCGTTTTGTTTGTCAACCTGATAAAAGAATGAATTGTTTCTATCAACAATCGCTTTTCTAATCTTCTTGTATTTTAATGAAAAGGGAAAGATTCCAGGATTTTTCTTTATTGAGCGTAACACAATTTCTGTTCTTTGACTAAACTGTTTAATTTCTCTGTTTGTCCAATTTTTCTCTAAGTAGTCAAAAACTTTAAAATATGTAATTTTTGCTTTAACCCCTTTCGGCAACACCTTTGCATAATCCATACCCGGCTGCCGCATTCCCCCAAATGGGGGAAAGAATAATGAATGTTTTAATGTTTACCAAATGACTTCCATCAGAAACCATATTTTTGTTTGGCTTCCTCAATAACCTGTTCATGTGTAAACAGATTTCCTTTTTGGACATCTTCCAATCCATCCATAATTGAGTCCTGCACCTCCCGGGGTAATTTGTCCCACCAATCTTCCGCTTTTTCATTTAAAAGTAATTTGTTAATTTTAATCAGAAGCGCCGGTTTTTCGGTATTTATGATTTTTTTAACTAAATCCAGTTTTAAGGTTTGAATATCCATTTTTAAACTCTGTTTGTTTGAATGTAAAGATACAAATAACTGAAGAAAAATGTGGCTGA
>JAENXB010000410.1 GCA_016649785.1 Flavobacteriaceae bacterium | reverse complement strand
GTAATTGTAGCCAATTTCACTGTGCTGGTAGTGTGGTGCGTTGTCTCGGGATTGTGTGGCGAAGAACACCGCCCTGTCTTTTATTTCCTTTGTTTTTGCCACCAATGCACCGCCACCAGAAGTGGTGATGATTTTGTTGCCGTTAAAAGAAAGTACGCCGATGTCGCCCAAAGTGCCGCATTTTTGATTTTTGTAGCTGCTTCCCAATGCCTCGGCGCTGTCTTCGAGCACCGGAATCTGGTATTTGTTGGCCACCGCAATAATGGCTTCCACATTAAACGGCATACCGTACAAATGTACCGCTATGATTGCTTTGGGTTTTTTTCCTTTAGCGATGCGATCAACAATCGCTTCTTCCAAGGCGATAGGACACAAGTTCCAAGTTTCTGCTTCGCTGTCGATAAAGACCGGTATGGCTCCCTGGTATTTTATGGGATTGGCAGATGCAGAGAAGGTCATGCTTTGGCAAATCACCTCATCCCCTGCTTTCACGCCCAGTAAAATAAGCCCTAAATGGATGGCTGCTGTTCCTGAGCTTAAGGCTCCAACAAAAACTTGTTGGTTTAAATAATTTTCAAGATCCAATTCAAAACCATTCACATTTGGTCCTAATGGCGCTACCCAGTTGGTATCAAAAGCTTCTTTTACGTAGTTTTGTTCTGTTCCTCCCATGTGGGGGGATGACAGCCATATTTTTTTGTTCATTGTTTTTTTTTCTTGTAGGCGGTAAAATTACGGATTTTTTACACACCCCTGCTCTCAAGAGGGGAATTTGATTTTGGTAAAGTGAATTCCATTTTTCTTTTCCCCGCCCTTCCTTCTACACTTCGGCTAAGCGCAGTGCAGGTAAGCTCTGGATGACATGGGTGGAAAAACTCTTTTTTCTTTTCCCCGCCCTTCCTTCGACACTTCGGCTGAGCTCAGTGCAGGCAAGCTCTGGATGACATGGGTGGAAAAAAACTGAAGAACTAAATAGTACCTCTTTTCTTTTTTTCTTATCCCCGCCCTCGTATGTTTGTTTCAAGATAATTTTAAAAAATAAAACATGATTGATAAATAAGATATTAATGGTTAATTGAAGACTTAAATATTATAAGGGAGGAACAGGTAATAGCATGCAGCCCTAGATAACTTAATTGTATAT
>JAENXB010000284.1 GCA_016649785.1 Flavobacteriaceae bacterium | reverse complement strand
CGTTCCATAATTAAACGGGCCATGAGATAACAAACAGTGGATTCTGCTCCCTGGTTGAGGTTTACATTTTCTTTTTCAAGGCCGTCTCCACAACCTCCGGTTAAAGGATTGTAAACAATCTGAGATAAGTGATTATCGCCTAAAAACCAGCCAAAAGCTTTTTGCATCATACTTTTATATTGTGGAACATTAAAGGTTTTATAGAAAATATCCAGGGTCTGGATAAGGCAAAAAACATCAATGGGTTGCTCCCCGTATCTGTTGGGTTCGGATCCTTTTTGATACCATCCCCTATTGGAGATCACTCTCAACTGCCCGTCTACAAACATTTTTGAGAGTAAAAAATCAAAAGTTTGCAGAGCCGCTCTCTTATAGGATTCTTTCCCAGTTGATAAATAGGCGTAGAGCATTGCTTCCGGCAAGATGCTGTTTGCATAGGTCATGTATTCCTCAAACCATTCCCAGTTTTTTTCACGGTTTATATCATACCGGGTAATAAGGTTTTTTGCCAGATTTTCTATATTGATCCTGACATGATTTTCCGGAATGGAAATTTGGTAATTATATAAACCTTTTATGGTATAACCTATAGATCTTGGGGATAGCACTCCCTTGATCCATTGAGAACATTTTAGAAAGCAGGTTAAGGCTTTCTTTCCAATTTTATCCGGTAAAATATCCTTCAGGGAAATAACCGTACCTAAAGCCCAGACTGCCCTTGAATTGGAATCTTCCAGATTTACATGATCATTTTTAATGTGTATATTGTCATTTGCATCAATATAGTTAACAAATGTCCCTTGAGGCATCTGGCAGCGTTCAATAAAGTCCAGGTAAATTCCTATATATTTTAAATCTTCTTCACTTTTAAATAACTGGTAATGCATGCAAATTGCGATCAAAGCGCGAGCATTATCGTCTAATGTATAACCAGAGTTGAGATCCGGAATATCTATTGTTGAGAACTGAATGATTCCCCTATTGGTTGTAAGGGTTTTAAAATGGTCAAGTTTAATTTCAGGGTAATCAAATTTGATCGGTAGAGATGACTTTAGGATTTTATGGTAAAGAAAGCTGTGTTTAACAGCGGTATTCTCCCAGGAATATGCATTTGCCTTTTGAAATGCATTGAAACTCATGAATTTTCTCAATTTTTGGTTTGAAAGTAACTCTATGCAATTTTTTGCCAGCTTTTCATAATCTCCAATATTGATGATATAACCAGCATCCTGAGTAAGGATTTCCCTTGTGTGGGGAATTGAAGTTGCAATTATAGGACAGGCGCAACTCATGGCATAGGCAAAAGTTCCGCTTACGGCCTGGTTGGGATCTTTTGAGGTAAATAAATAGATATCTGTTGCCTCAAGGAGTTCTAAAAGTTCCGATAATTTTAAATAACGGTTGATGAAAATTACATTTCTGGAAATTTTCAATTCATCTACCAACCCTAACAAAAAGTTGTGATACTCATCAACATTATTCTCAATGTTGTTTGGGTGGGATTTTCCGATAACCAGATAGAGAACTTCAGGACGGTACCTGATTATCTCAGGCAATGCTTTTAAAGCGGTTTCTATGCTTTTTCCGGGGCCTAACAACCCAAAAGTAGAAAGGACCAATCGACCGCTAAGCCCATTTTTTTCCTTTAATTTATCGGAGTCTGCCCATCTCACAAGATGGGTTCCGTGCGGAATACATTCAATTTTTTGTGAATCTATTTGATATTCTTCTTCCAGGATCTTAATTGAAGAACGGGTCATCACAATAATAGAAGCGGCATAAAATGCCAGCTCCTTTACTACTGCTCTTAATTCTTCATTAGGATTGGATAAAACCGTGTGAAATGTAAAAACTACGGGAATATTTATTTCTTTCAGAAAATCGAACAAATAGTTTCCATAAGAGCCTCCAAACAAACCGAATTCATGCTGGATATGGACTAATTTTATTGTGCTATCCAGATTTATTTCCCGGGCAATTTTTGTATACTCTTCACGCACATCAGGATCCAGTATATATTCGGAGGCAGAGCCGGTTTGGTTTCCCCTTTTTAAATCGCATTGAATACAGGTAAAACTCCGGCTAAATCCTTTAGAAATATAGTTGAGTGTATCGGTAGTGTAAGTCGCAATTCCGCACTCTGTTGGTGGGAAACTTGACATAAGAAGGATTTTGGAGTCTGAGGGCCTATGATTCATTTTTTTTGATGTTTAAGTTCATTTAATAAAGCGCTGATTGACATTGAGGCAACAGCGGTGGTGAGGTCGGCAGCTCCGTAATAGATATAAAGTTCATCGTCAAAAAGTGCACTTCCTGACGGGAATACGACATTGTTGACTACTCCCACTTTTTCATAGGGTTCTGTTGGTTCAAATAAGGGTTTTTTAAGGTGAGCCAATACTTTACAAGGATCGTCAATATCCAATAGGGCCGCGGCAGCGTGGTAAATAAGGCCACCAGGAGAAGTTTGTGCGGCATGGTATATAATTAACCAGCCGTCTTCAGTTTCAATAGGAGGACAACCAGCCCCAATATGGCTGCGTTCATAATGAAAAGCTGGGTTTAGAACGATATGTTCCTTTAAGTTGGAAACATAATGGCCCCAGAACTGCGTGGTGAGCTCTTTCGGATCTTCGTAATAGACAATCTGAATGGTGGGAAATAACCTGTGTAAAAAAGCGAATTTTCCATTGATCTTTCTCGGAAAAAAAACCAGGTTTTTATCCCATACAAACAGGTCTGCCTTCATCACATCTGACAGGTGATACTTTTGAAAAAGATCATAAAACATGATGTGTTTTTCACTGATCTTTTCCAAATTTTTACGGATTAATGTGGCGTATTCATCAAAGTTGAATTTGGGGGTAATAATTCCTTTTCTCTCATAAGTTTTCATGTCCTTTAAGGTATCAAACGACTTT
>JAENXB010000033.1 GCA_016649785.1 Flavobacteriaceae bacterium | reverse complement strand
CAAAACGCTTTTTTACTAAGACCACTAACTTCCCATTCCTTAATTAACCCAAACATAAAGGCTTGCTTATCCATTTCTTTTTTGTGGGCAAGCTAGAACTTATCAAAAGGTAAAAAAAGATGTACTTTACCGACTGGATACATATCAACAAGCCTGAACTTTTCGGAGTTTTAACTATAGTGTTCGATAAAAAGAATTAATGTTACCAAAATTCAAAGAGAAAGGTTCTAACTAAAAGTTTCTTTTTAAGCAACTTTTAATTATTTATCTTCATCATCATCCTCTTCTTCATTATTTTTTTCGGGGATTTCAACAATAGGCTCATTAAAATCGGCTTCGTCATAATCATCTTCATCATAATTGGCCATGGTATTTTCCAAACGTGTACTGATTTTTACCAGGTAAATTGAATCTTCAGTTCTTACCTCAACAGCTTCAATTTTTTCATTTTTTGCATTTCTAAACGAGATAATCTGGTCGTCATCATATCCATCGGGATATTTTTCAACCAGAAGGCTTAGAATTTCAGGAGTTAACTTTTTGTAATCTACAATGACTCTTTTCATCTCGATAGAATTTTTTTGACCAAATGCTGTTGTCCTTTGTTTAGGAAGTCCCGGAGCCTTAATCATGCTAAACGACGGGAGGTTTATATTTTAATAGATGCCTGTTTTGGTATTTTGTACCGAATATTTCGACGGTACAATTATAACAAAATTTAGATTAATTGCAATCAGTTAAATAATTAAAAATTATTTATTTTAAATAATAAATAGTGGTAGCCTTTTTTAGATTCCCCGGTAAAAGGCAAGTGCTTCTATCAGTACATTTTCTGGTACCCTGCAATCTATCACAGGCTGTCCTATATTCTTTAAAAGGACAAAATTGATATTTCCGTGTGTGTTTTTTTTGTCGAATTTTAACAGATCTATAATTTTTTCAAAATCACTTTCTTCCAGATCAATTTTTGGAAAAATATCCAGAATTTTTTCACAAATGGAAGTTAATTTTTCTTCGGGAAAACTGCTGATTTTTGTCGAAATAAATGCGGCCATTATCATTCCTACGGCTACGGCTTCCCCGTGCAGTAATTTCGGTTTTTCCGGATGGGTCAAAAAATAGGATTCAACAGCATGGCCAAAAGTATGGCCAAAATTTAGTGTTTTTCGTAGGTTTTCTTCCCTTGGATCCCGTTCCACCACATTTGTCTTGATAGATACCGATTCTGAAATAAGTCCATCCAGATCTTCTAAGGTAAGTTTGTGTAAACTGGTTGTTTTTTCCCAGTAAGTTTCACTTGTGATCAATCCATGTTTTAAAATTTCAGCCAGACCGCTTCGCATTTCGTTTGAAGGCAAACTACTCAAATATTTTGAATCTATCAGCACCATTTCTGGCTGGGTAATAACCCCGATTTGATTTTTTAAATTTCCGAGATCTACACCGGTTTTTCCGCCTACAGAGGCATCTACCATAGACAGTAGGGTTGTGGGGACATTAATATAAGCGATGCCGCGTTTAAAGGTGCTCCCTACAAATCCGCCAAGATCGGTTACCACGCCACCTCCAAGATTGATCAACAAACTTTTCCTGTCGGCTCCCAATTCCGAAAGCGTGCTCCAAATCCCGGAGCAGGTTTCAATGTTTTTTGATTCTTCTCCGGCATCCATTTCAATTATTTCAAAACTATTATTGGTTTCAAGCCTTTGTAAAAAACGGGAAAGGCAATGTTGATGCGTATTGCTATCTACAAGAATAAATAGGGCAGAATGGTTTGCCTCACTTATATATTTATTTAATTCCACATAAGCTTTTTCAGAATAAAAAACAGGGGCCTGGCTTGAGGGAGATATCATACTTTTAAGGTTTAAAATATTTTTTTTTAATGGCTAAAATTAAGCGGTAATTTATCATATATCCAATAATCATTAATTATATTTGTTGTATTAATTATATTGTAATGATAACACGAAAGATTTTTAACGATACAGAAACAGCTTTTAAATTAAAGTCTAATGAGGAACTCAATAGGGCTTTATTTCTGTTTGAAATGATAAATCGTCCTGATTTGGTAAAAATAGGCATTTTTCTTACTAAAATGTCTTTAAAATTTCACTTGCCTGTTGAAGGTCTTATAAAGAGCACTGTTTTTAATCAGTTTAGCGGTGGCGAATCCATGGAGGATTGTTTGCCGGTAATTGAAAAAATGTACGCAAAAAAACTACATAGCATACTTGACTATTCAGTTGAAGGAAAAGAGGAAGAAGCACAATTTGACGATGCATGTAAAAAGAAAATAAGCATTATAGAATTTGCGGCAAAGAAAAAGGAATTGCCTTTTGCCGTTTTTAAACCAACAGGGATTGGAAGGTTTGCAATTTGGGAAAAAGTTACTTCCAAAGTTACCCTTACCATGGAAGAACAGGAAGAATGGCAGCGGGTAGTACAACGTGTTGAGGATATATGTGAAGCAGCATATCAAAATGACATAGCCGTGATGGCAGATGGCGAGGAAACCTGGATGCAGGAAGCTGCAGATGATTTGATAGTAAAAATGATGAAAAAATACAACCGTGAAAAGGCGATTGTATTTATGACCCTGCAATGTTACAGATGGGACAGATTGGAATACTTAAAAAAACTTCATGAAACCGGTGAAAAAGAAGGTTTTATAATTGGGGTAAAAATAGTGCGTGGCGCATATTTTGAACAGGAAAATCTGCGAGCTAAAAAAATGAATTATCCTTCCCCTATTTGTGAAAATAAGGAGGCAACCGATGTTAGTTTTAATGGAGTTCTTACGTATTGCCTTGCTCATATTGATGCCATTTCATTATTTATAGGAAGCCATAATGAGATGAGCAATTATTTAGCCTTACAAATAATGGAAGATAAAAATATTGATATTGACGATCCAAGGGTATGGTTCGGCCAATTATATGGAATGAGTGATCATATAAGCTTCAATTTGGCTAAAATGGACTATAATACGGCAAAAATGGTTCCATTTGGCCCGGTTAGGGATGTGGTTCCTTATTTGATGAGAAGGGCAGAGGAGAATACTTCAGTAAAAGGACAAACCGGTAGGGAACTTGCCTTGTTACAGGAAGAACGTAAACGCAGGAAGGGAGAAATCACAAAAGGCAACAGGGAAAAAGGATTCTCAAGAAAAAAGAGGGCTTTCAGGGAGAAATCACTTTCCCAGTTGAAAAGGCCATCTCCAGAAAAAGTAGGATAATTAATGAATTGGATTGCACGGCTACTTTTTTTTAAAATATCAGGTTGGAAATTAGAAGGGACTATTGATCCTTCAGTTAAAAAATGCATTATAATTATCGCGCCACATACCAGTTGGTACGATTTTTATATTGGGGTTTTAGTACGAAAGATCCTGAATCTTCATATTGATTTTGTAGGAAAAGCGGAATTGTTTAAACCTCCTTTTGGTTGGTATTTTAGATGGGTTGGCGGAACTGCGCTTGACCGGACTTCCAATCAAAATAAAGTAGAAGCAATTGCACAACTTTTTAAAACCCGGGAGGTTTTTCGCCTGGCGATTTCTCCTGAAGGTACCCGTAAAAAAACAGAGCGTTGGAGAACAGGGTTTTACTATATTGCAAAAATTGCTCAAGTACCGATAATAATGGTTGCCTTTGATTTCGGAACAAAAACGGTAAAATTTTCGAAACCATTCCACGTTACGGAAAATCTGGAAAAGGATTTCTCTAAAATTCAGGGTTTCTATAAAGATATTGAGGGAAAAATCCCGGAAAAATTTTAAAACCGAAGCAGTTATTCTTCGTTTTCTTCCATGGTGTGATATACGTTTTGAACATCATCATCCTCTTCCAGGCGTTCCAATAATTTTTCAACATCCGCAGTTTCTTCCGGAGTGAGTTTTTTGGTGATATTCGGGATCCTGTCAAAACCGGAGGATAAGATTTCAATTTTACGGCGTTCCAGCTCACCCTGAATATTTCCAAAACTTTCAAAGGGAGCGTAAATCAAGATACCATCTTCATCCTCAAAAATTTCATCGGCACCAAAATCAATTAATTCCAGTTCAAGTTCTTCTGTATCAATTCCTTCGGGATTAATTCTGAAATTACAGGTATGGTCAAACATAAATTCAACTGAACCGGATGTTCCCAAATTCCCGCCGGATTTATTAAAATGTAAACGCACATTGGCAACGGTCCTATTGTTATTATCTGTAGCTGTTTCTACTAAAACAGCAATTCCATTAGGAGCATAACCTTCAAAAAGAATAATTTTATAATCTCCAAGACTCTTGTCACTTGCGCGTTTTATGGCACGATCAACATTGTCCTTGGGCATGTTAATGCTTTTGGCATTTTGAATAACAGCTCTTAACCTGGAATTGGTTTCAGGATCCGGACCGCCTTCCTTAACGGCCATTACAATATCTTTACCAATACGGGTAAATGCTATGGCCATTTTTGACCAACGTTTCATTTTTCGTGCTTTTCTAAATTCGAATGCTCTTCCCATAAAAATTTTAATTCTGGTGCAAAAATAAAAAAACGTTCCATTTTTAGGTAAAAAATGGAACGTCAATTTTTATTTGTTTTAATAGTTAATCTGCATTGACAATTCTTTCAATTGTTTTGGCAAGTTTAAAGTCTTTTTCGGTTACCCCTCCGGCATCATGTGTGGATAATGAAATCTCCAATTCATTGTAAACATTGGACCATTCCGGGTGATGCTGTTGCGCTTCGGCTTCAAATGCAATCCGGGTCATGAGTGTAAAAGCCTCTTTGAAATTTTCAAACTCGAATGAGGTATGTATGGCATTGTCAGAATACGTCCATCCTTCCAGAGATTCCAGGTGGCCGTTGATTTCCTCTTCAGATAATTTTTTCATTTTTGGTATGTTTTAGTCGGTTATCAGTAATAAAAAATTAACTTTTAAAGTTAAGCATATCCTACCTGAACTGGCATCATCACCTTTTTTTTAAGATAAAATTAACAATTAGATGATCTGTGAGGCATTTATTATCTGCTGAATTGTAACCTGTAGATTTTTAGGAAGAATATTATCTTTTGGAACTACCGCAAGAAATCGGTCGTAATTGGAATCATATACCTGTTTTAAAAGCGGATTTTTAAATCCGAGCACTTTGGCAATATCGGTGATCAGGTCATGTTGATGGGTCAGGTCATTGCTTCCCAAATGAAAAACGCCTTGTTTTTTTTGGTTTATAATATAGTGGATTTGCTGGGTAAGTTTTGAAATTTCAGCTGCATTTACTACCACGTTTGGAAATACTTCAAGCGGTTCGCCAAATTCAATTTTATTTTTTATTTCCAGGACCCGAGGGGAGTTTGCCCCAAAAACCATGGGCAATCGCAAAATATTGTACTTGTGATTTGGGAGCCGAAGCAAGGCATTTTCAATTTTAATTTTAAACCGGCCATAGACACTTTGTGAAAGTGTCTTATCATATTCATACGATGGATAATTGGTAAAGGCATCAAATACGTTTGCAGATGAAATAAAAATGAGTTTAGATTCATTTTTTTTCAAATAATCAATAATCGACAAATGAGTGCTTACCTGTGCATTGAAATTTCCGCGTAAGGCAGAAATTATGATGGTTGGTTTTAAATTTTGAAGTAAAAGTTCGATGTTTTCTGTTTGGATATCGAACTGGTAGAATTTTTGGTTTTTGCTGAAGGGTTCATCATTTGTAAAATACGTACCGTAGGTATCAAAATAGGAGCAAAGCTCTTTATATAAGGCATTGCCTATAAAGCCGCTTGATCCTATAATCAATATTTTTTTCAATAGAATTATCCTTTATAAAAGGGCAATTTCACCAATGTGGCCGGAATGGCTTTATTTCGAATTTGGATGAATATTTTTTCACCTGTTTTGGCCATTTCTGCTGAAATGTAACCCATTCCTATTCCTTTATCTAAAGATGGTGACATGGTACCCGAAGTAACTATGCCAATAATCTTGCCATTTTCATCTACAATATCGTACCCATGTCTTGGGACTCCGCGTTGATCTAATTCAAAAGCGATCAGTTTTCGTTTTGGACCTTCTTCTTTTTGTTTTTTTAGGGCTTCTGAATTTATAAATTCCTTAGTGAATTTTGTTACCCAGCCTAAACCAGCTTCTATTGGGGAAGTGGTGTCATCAATATCGTTCCCGTAAAGACAGTATCCCATTTCCAGGCGAAGTGTGTCCCTGGCAGCCAATCCTATTGGTTTTATTCCAAAATTGGCACCGGCTTCCATCACTTTGTTCCAGATATGTTTGGCATCTTCATTTTTGAAATAAATTTCGAAGCCTCCGCTTCCGGTATATCCAGTAGCTGAAATAATCACATTTTTAACCCCTGCAAATTCATCAACTTCAAAGGTGTAAAACTTCATTTCTTTCAAATTCACTTCAGTGAGGGATTGCATGGCCTCGGCTGCTTTTGGACCTTGAATTGCCAGAAGGGAATATTCGTCAGAAAGATCCTTCATTGTTGCATCCATGGTATTATGTTGGGAGATCCAATTCCAGTCTTTTTCAACATTTGAGGCATTTACCACCAACAAATATTTTTCAGCATTTATCCTGTAAACGATCAAATCGTCCACAATTCCACCATCTTTATTGGGCAAACAGGAGTATTGGGCTTTTCCGTCCACTAATTTGGAAGCATCATTGGAACTCACTTTTTGAATAAGATCTAAGGCCTTATCACCGGAAATCAGGAATTCTCCCATATGGGAAACATCAAAGACTCCTACCGCATTGCGAACGGTTTGATGTTCTATGTTTATGCCTTCGTAAGAGACCGGCATATTAAAACCAGCAAACGGGACCATTTTGGCATTTAAAGCAATATGAATATCGTTAAGGGCAATTTTTTTCATATGTAGATTTTTATTGATTTTTATTGGTCATATGTAATTCGCAGATCTTCATCGGTGTTTGCATCGAGTTTCCGTTATGCTCATTTCATATGAATTTATAAAATTATTTCAACAAATATATGGAGCCTCCATATAATGATTTACTGTTTAAAAAATCCCATTCAATTGGATATTTCATCAGTTTTGGGTTTAGACAAATTTATTTAATTCAAACTGAATTAGAGTGGGATAATACAGTTTTTATTAAGAATTTATTATTGTTGTGATAAGCCTCAACAGAAGTTTTATATTTGTAGAGCTTATTCAAATAGTAAAAGCAATAATGTGTACTTTTAAAAAGTACCTGGCCAAAACCATCTTTTTTGACAAGGGTAATTAAAAATAAACAAAGGGTTATTGGCAGATAAAAAATTATTTAGATTTAGATGAAGAAATTATGAAGATTTTTGATGTTCAACAACTGACTGAAGCAGATAAGGTAACGATTGAAAAACAGGGGATCACCTCTGGAATATTGATGGAACGCGCTGCTACCTTAGTCTATAATGAAATCCATTCCAGGCTTCAAGGTGCCCAACTTCCTATCAAGATATTTTGCGGTATTGGAAACAATGGGGGAGACGGATTGGTTGTTGGCCGGTTGTTGATGGAACAAAATTATAATGTGACCATATATATTGTAAATTATAGCAATGCGCGATCAAAAGATTTTCTTGCCAATTATACTAAGATAAAAGATATTTCCACCACCTGGCCGACCTTAATAAATGGCAGGGAGGATTTTCCTGAATTATCTGATGAGGATTTTATAATTGATGCTATTTTTGGAATAGGGCTAAACAGGCCACTGGAAGATTGGGTTGCCCAATTGGTAAAACATATCAATAAATCTGGGGCATTTGTTGTTTCAATAGATATGCCTTCCGGTTTGTTTGCAGATAAAACCCCTTCCAAAAAGGATGCAGTTATTAAAGCAAAGTTCACCCTCACTTTTCAGTCTCCAAAATTGGTTTTTTTCCTTCCTCAGGCAGCCGAATATTTGGGTGATTTACAAGTGCTGGATATAGGTTTGGACAAGGAATATTTGAATAAAACTCCGGTAAAAGCATTACTTATAGACAAACAAGAGGCCATTACTTTCTATATACCCAGGAAAAACTTTTCGCATAAAGGAAATTACGGGCATAGTTTAATAATTGGCGGTAGTTATGGCAAGATTGGAAGCATTTCCCTTACAGCAACAGCTGCTTTGCGATCTGGTGCAGGATTGGTAACAATTTATGCCCCAAAATGTGGATATCAAATTTTGCAAACAGTTCTTCCCGAAGCAATGGTAATTACCGATAAACATGAAAATGAACTCTCAAAAATTGAATTTGAGATCGAGCCAGATGTAATTTGCTTTGGAATGGGTGCCGGAACCTCCAAAATTACCACAATCGCTTTTAAAGAATTATTGGAAAAAACAAAAGATCCAATGGTTATAGACGCCGATGGATTGAATATTCTTTCCAAAGAAAAGGAATTGCTGAAGCAGGTTCCGGAAAACTCGGTTTTAACCCCACATCCCAAAGAATTGGAACGCTTAATGGGGAAATGGAAAGACGATTTTGAAAAACTTGAAAAAGCCCGGATTTTTTCAGAAAAATATAAATTGATTTTAGTCATTAAAGGAGCCCATACCATAACCATCTCGGGCGATAAACTATTTGTGAACAACACCGGAAATCCGGGAATGGCAACAGCGGGAAGTGGCGATGTGCTTTCAGGGGTAATAACTGCGTTGATTTCCCAGGGTTATGAACCTGCGATAGCCGCGGTTTTTGGAGTTTATCTACACGGCAGGGCAGGAGATATTTCCGCTGAAAAACTGAGTTATCAGGGAATGATTTCCGGTGATATCGCAAAAAATATAGGAGCAGCATTTTTAGATTTGTTTAAAAAAGGATAGGGAAAGTGAATAAAATTTAAAAATATTGGTTTATTTTAGCAATTGTTTAATAACCCGTTGCACCTCATAGAAATGTTTACTAGTTAGCAAATTAAGTTTTTTATAAATGACTTTACTTCTAAATAATCCTTATATTTTATGCAATTTAACGGTGTAAATAAAATTATTGATACCAATCAACATCCCATTTTACCTATGGATTCATTTCATTATATCAGTTCCGCAGTTTTAGACCTGCATGTACTTTACGATATTATTAATAATAAGAAGAAACTGGATTTAAGCGATGAAGCCAGAGTAAATATTGAAAAATCAAGGCATTACCTAAATGAAAAGATTAAACAAAATGATCTTCCTATTTATGGGATCAATACAGGTTTTGGTTCTTTATGTAATGTAAAGATCGCTGCTAAAAACCTTACCCAGTTGCAACAAAATTTAGTGATGTCCCATGCTTGTGGAACGGGAAACCTGGTTTCCAAACCAATAATCAGGCTGATGTTATTGTTGAAAATACAGTCGTTAAGTTATGGAAATTCAGGAGTGAGCTTGCAAACCGTAAGACGCCTGATGGATTTTTACAATGAAGATATTTTGCCGGTAATTTATGAACAAGGATCCCTGGGAGCATCAGGAGATCTGGCGCCCCTTGCACACATGTCTTTACCATTATTAGGAAAAGGCGAGGTTTATTATAATAATGAAAGGATAACTGCTGAATCGGTTTTAAAAAAATTTGATTGGAAGCCTATTGAACTGCAATCCAAAGAAGGTCTTGCACTTTTGAACGGTACACAATTTATGAGTGCTCATGGGGTTTATGCGCTATTGGAATCTTATAAGCTTTGTTATTTGGCCGATGCAATTGGTGCGGTTTCCATAGATGCCTTTAATTGCAATATGTCCCCGTTTGATGAACTGGTACATATGGTGCGACCGCATAGGGGGCAAATAAAAACAGCAGAACGTTTGCGGGAATTTCTAAAAGGCAGCGAAATAGCTGAAAATGAAAAAGAAAATGTGCAGGATCCTTACTCATTTAGGTGTATTCCACAGGTACATGGAGCTACCAGGGATACTTTGGCCTTTGTGAGAAAAACCTTTAAAACTGAAATCAATTCAGTAACCGATAATCCAAATATTTTTATTGAAGCAGATAAGATCATTTCCGGAGGGAATTTTCACGGACAGCCTCTGGCATTGGCCTTAGATTATTTGGCAATCGCCATGGCGGAAATGGGCAATATCTCTGAACGTAGAATTTATCAATTGGTTTCCGGTTTAAGAGGTTTGCCAACTTTTCTGGTAGAAAACCCTGGATTGAATAGCGGATTTATGATCCCTCAATATACGGCGGCAAGCATTGTGAGTCAAAATAAGCAATATGCCACTCCCGCAAGTATAGATTCTATTATATCTTCCAACGGACAGGAAGATCATGTAAGCATGGGCGCCAATGGGGCTACCAAACTTTTAAAAGTGATCGAGAATATTTCTACCATTCTGGCTATTGAACTTTTTAATGCTTCTCAGGCATTGCATTTTAGAGAACCCGCAAAAACTTCCCCTTTTTTAACAGAGCTTTTGGATGCTTTCAGAGCCGAAGTACCTATTTTGAGAGAAGATCAGGTAATGTCAGATCATATTCGTCACGCAAAGGAGTTTATCGCAAATTATACTATTGATCAGGATTTGCTGTTTGATTAATTTAAATCTTATATTTCATCCAATTGATAGCCTCTTCCAGAGTATTGAATACTTCAAAGGAGTTACTGTCTCTATAGAACTGGCGTTCCAGGATTGCATTTTGTCTGCACACAGGATTTGTAGTAACCACGGCAATTGCTTTTAAAGTGGGAGTGCTTGCAGATTCCAGATAAACCATAGGATTAACTCCATAAGAATTTACCCGGTTTGAAATATAACCATAGGAACCATTATTAAAAGTTTTCCTTCCAATTTCCAGGAGTTTCCTGTTTTTTTCAACATCAAGTAAAATTCCTTCATTAAGTTCGGCAATAAGGATATTTTCTTCAAAAGTAATCCTGCCAAAATCTAATATTAATTCGGTATTCGTCATAAAATTGTAGGGAATAATATGCCTGGTAAATGTAAGAATTATATTGGAAATTTTTTATTATTCGCACAAAACATGCCTATCCGGTAAGGGATTGAATATGAATTATATATGCAAAATTATAGATGTTTTTTAACAATGTTGAATACCCTGTAAAAGAATTTATAACGCAAAAAAAAACTGCTTTAAAGCTAATTTATTTAGCATTAAAGCAGTTTGAATTAAAAAATCAGATTTATTAGGATTCGGTTTCCTTGGCGGTTTTTTCAATTTTAATTGTAAGTTCGCCTTTGGCTTCATCAAGATCCATAAATATTTTATCACCTTCAGATAAATGTGATGTGATAATTTCTTCAGCTAACGCATCTTCAATATATTTTTGAATTGCCCTGTTCAAAGGTCTTGCGCCATAGGCTTTATCGAAACCCTTATCAGCAATAAAATCTTTTGCCTTGTCGCTTAGGGAAAGGGAATAGCCAATATTGTTTATTCTTTCATATAATTTTGAGAGTTCTATTTCAATAATTTTTTGAATATCATCTCTTTCCAATGAATTAAAAATAACGACATCGTCTATTCTGTTGAGGAATTCGGGAGCAAAAGCTTTCTTAAGCGCGTTTTCAATTACACTTTTAGTATTGTCATCAAGTTGAGAGCGTTTTGCAGCGGTCCCAAATCCAACACCCTGACCAAAATCTTTCAGTTTACGGGACCCGATATTTGATGTCATTATAATTATGGTGTTCCTGAAGTCGATTTTCCTTCCTAAGCTATCGGTTAAATAACCATCATCCAGCACTTGCAACAACATGTTGAAAACATCGGGGTGGGCTTTTTCAACCTCATCAAGCAATATAACGGCATATGGTTTACGGCGTACTTTTTCGGTTAATTGTCCGCCTTCTTCATATCCAATATATCCCGGAGGTGCGCCAATTAACCTTGAAATGGCGAATTTTTCCATATATTCACTCATGTCAATTCGAATGAGGGTATCCTCATTATCAAATAATTCCCTGGCAAGTACTTTTGCCAATTGGGTTTTACCAACGCCTGTTTGACCTAAGAAAATGAAGGAACCAATAGGTTTATTTGGATCTTTCAACCCTGCACGGTTACGTTGAATGGCTTTTACAACCTTATTTACCGCATCGTCCTGACCAATTACTTTTGCTTTAATTCGCACAGGAAGTTCAGCCAGTTTTTTGATTTCGGTTTGTGCAATCCGGTTTACAGGAACGCCCGTCATCATCGATACAACATCGGCTACATTATCTTCAGTAACGGTTACCTTGTGTTTTTTAGATTCAACTTCCCAATTTTCCTGGGCAATCACCAATTGTTTTTCAAGGTTTTTTTCATCGTCCCTAAGTTTGGCAGCTTCTTCGTATTTTTGTTTTTTTACTACCACATTTTTGCTTTCACGCACTTCTTCAAGTTTGCGTTCCAGTTCTAAAATTTGCTTGGGCACTTCAATATTGGTGATATGTACCCGGGCACCAGCCTCATCTAAAGCGTCTATAGCTTTATCCGGAAGAAACCTATCTGTTAAATACCTGTTGGTCAATTTTACACAAGCATCAATCGCCTCGGGAGTATAACTTACATTGTGATGTTCTTCATACTTATCCTTGATATTATTTAAAATTTCAATAGTTTCTTCTACAGAGGTAGGTTCTACAATTACCTTTTGGAATCTTCTTTCAAGAGCACCGTCTTTTTCGATATACTGTCTGTATTCATCTAAGGTTGTGGCACCAATACATTGAATTTCCCCTCTGGCCAATGCCGGTTTGAACATATTGCTGGCATCCAGACTTCCCGTTGCACCACCGGCACCAACTATGGTATGGATTTCATCTATAAAAAGAATTATATCGTCATTTTTTTCCAATTCGTTCATTACCGCCTTCATGCGTTCTTCAAACTGGCCGCGATATTTTGTGCCCGCAACAAGACTTGCCAGATCAAGGGTTACTACGCGCTTGTCAAAAAGGATCCTTGAAACTTTACGCTGCACAATTCGAAGGGCCAAACCTTCAGCAATTGCCGATTTCCCAACACCGGGTTCTCCTATCAGCAACGGATTGTTTTTCTTACGCCTGCTTAAGATCTGGCTTACACGTTCTATCTCTTTTTCCCTTCCTACTACAGGATCGAGTTTATCAATTTCGGCCATTGCGGTAAGATCCCTTCCAAAATTATCCAAAACCGGGGTCTTGGATTTCTTGTTGGTTTTTCCGGTGCTGCTGCTAAAGGGGTTGTCCTTGGACATATCGTCAGAACTTGTATCGTCATCAGAAAATGATTCAGCTCTGGGAGCTTCAATATAATCATCTTCGTTTGTGATCATATATTTAAATTGATCTTTAACCCCGTCATAATCTATATTCATTTTATTTAGAAGTTTAGTAGTTGGGTCATTTTCATTTCTTAAAATACACAATAACAAATGAGCGGTATTTATAGAAGAGCTTTGAAATAATTTAGCCTCTAAAAAAGTGGTTTTCAATGCTCGTTCTGCTTGTCGGGTAAGGTGCAGGTTCTTTTTTTCGTTGGAAATTCCTGATACCCCGGGAATGGCAGGGTTTAATATTTCTACTTTACGCCTTAACTGACCCAAATCTATGTCCATAGCGTTCAATATATTTATGGCTTTGCCGTCCCCATCGCGAAGCAAACCAAGCATAAGATGCTCAGTTCCTATAAAATCATGTCCCAGCCTTAGTGCTTCTTCTTTACTGAAGGCAATGACGTCTT
Source organism: Flavobacteriaceae bacterium (assembly GCA_016649785.1). GTDB lineage: Bacteria > Bacteroidota > Bacteroidia > Flavobacteriales > Flavobacteriaceae > Gillisia. The sequence goes on along the minus strand of JAENXB010000033.1, from coordinate 4,332 downwards.
TAACTCTGGGTGAAAAATTATCGTCCATATTATTTTCCTTTCTCTAAAATTTATTTTCATTAAAATGTTCAAAAATTATACCTTTTAATGAGTCGTTAGCTAATAGACAAAATAACTTTCAATTATCAAAATGGAAGGTAACGAACTTATCAACGAAAACCGCCTAAAAATTTGTTAATAAAATTTGTTAAAACAATGGCATTTGCCCCTTAAAACATTGGCGAAAAGCGTAAATTGGCACGTTATATTTTTGAACTAAAATAAACTAATTAATATGGCTGAAGGAGAAAAGTTAATTCCTATCAACATTGAAGATGAAATGAAATCGGCTTACATCGATTATTCGATGTCCGTCATTGTGTCACGTGCACTGCCTGATGTGCGTGACGGATTGAAACCCGTACACAGAAGGGTTTTATTTGGAATGCACGAATTAGGAATTAGAGCTACCGGCGCTCATAAAAAATCGGCCCGTATCGTTGGGGAAGTTTTAGGAAAGTATCACCCACATGGGGATACTTCTGTATACGATGCGATGGTGCGTATGGCGCAGGAATGGAGTTTGCGCTATATGTTAGTAGACGGCCAGGGTAACTTTGGATCTGTTGATGGGGACAGTCCGGCTGCCATGCGATATACCGAAGCGAGGATGCGCAAAATTGCCGAAGATCTGTTGGCTGATATCGATAAAGAAACAGTGGATTTTCGCTTAAATTTTGATGATACCTTAGAAGAACCAACCGTTTTGCCTACAAGGGTACCGAACCTTTTGATTAACGGAGCCAGCGGAATAGCTGTTGGGATGGCTACCAATATGCCACCCCACAACCTTTCAGAAGTAATTGACGGGACCATAGCTTATATTGAAAATAACGATATTGAAATAGACGAACTTATTACTTACATCAAAGCTCCCGATTTCCCAACAGGTGGAACGATCTATGGATATGATGGAGTACGGGAAGCCTTTAAAACAGGTCGGGGTCGCGTGATGGTACGGGCAAAATCCTCATTGGAAGAAGTTAACGGCAAGGAAAGTATCATAGTGACCGAAATTCCCTATCAGGTGAATAAAGCCGATATGATCAAAAAAACGGCCGATTTAATCAATGATAGAAAGATAGAAGGTATTTCAACTATTCGTGATGAATCTGATAGAAACGGGATGCGGATTGTGTATATCCTTAAAAGGGATGCCATTCCAAATATTGTCCTGAATACGCTTTATAAACATACTGCCCTTCAATCCAGTTTCAGCGTTAATAATATCGCATTGGTTAAAGGACGTCCGGAGATGCTCAATCTCAAGGATATGATCTTCCATTTCGTGGAGCATCGCCATGAAGTTGTGGTGAGAAGAACCCAATATGAACTTCGCAAAGCAGAAGAAAGAGCACATATTTTAGAAGGATTAATTATCGCTTCCGATAATATCGATGAAGTGATCGCATTGATAAGGTCTTCCAGCAATGCCGATGAAGCCCGTGCAAAATTAATTGAACGCTTTAAACTTTCCGAAATTCAGGCCAAGGCAATTGTAGAAATGCGATTGAGACAACTTACCGGACTGGAACAGGATAAACTTCGCGCTGAATACGATGAAATTTTAAAAACAATTGATGACCTGAAGGATATCCTGAACAGCAAAGAACGCAGGATGACTGTTATCACAGAGGAATTACTTGAAATTAAAGAAAAGTATGGCGATGCCAGAAGATCTGTGATCGAGTATGCCGGTGGCGATTTGAGTATTGAAGATATGATACCAAATGAGCAAGTGGTAATTACCATTTCACATGCCGGATATATTAAAAGGACATCCCTTAATGAATATAAAACACAAAACCGTGGGGGAGTAGGGCAAAAAGGTTCTACCACCAGGAGTGAAGACTTTTTGGAGTATTTGTTCACAGGGACAAACCATCAATATATGCTGTTTTTCACCCAAAAAGGAAAATGTTTCTGGATGAGGGTGTATGAAATACCTGAAGGAAGTAAAACTTCCAAAGGAAGGGCAATTCAAAACCTGATCAATATTGAACCGGGAGATAATGTGAAAGCATTTATATGTACTCAGGATTTAAAAGATGAGGAATATATCAATAATCATTATGTGATCATGGCAACCAAAAAAGGTCAGGTGAAAAAAACCTCTCTGGAACAATATTCAAGGCCTCGTGTAAATGGTATTAACGCGATTACCATCAGGGAAGACGATGAATTATTGGAAGCAAAACTCACCACAGGAAACAGCCAGGTAATGTTGGCAATAAGAAGTGGAAAAGCCATCCGTTTTGAAGAAAGCAAAACAAGGCCTATGGGTCGAAATGCTTCAGGAGTGAGGGGAATTACCCTTGCAGATGAAAATGATGAAGTGGTAGGAATGATTGCCGTAGACGATTTGGATGCCGATGTTCTGGTAGTTTCTGCAAATGGGTACGGAAAACGTTCCAAACTGGAAGATTACCGGATCACAAACAGGGGAGGAAAAGGAGTGAAAACAATTTCTGTCACCGATAAAACAGGGGAATTGGTAGCAATTAAAGACGTAACCGATAAAGATGATTTAATGATCATCAATAAATCCGGACTTGCCATAAGAATGAGCATCGAGAATCTTAGGGTGATGGGACGAGCGACTCAGGGAGTTAAGCTTATCAACCTGAAAGGAGGAGATGCGATTGCGGCTGTGGCAAAAGTCATGCAAAGCGAGGAAATTGTTGTAGATCTGGAAGAGGGTGAAACCCCTGATTTCAATGATGAAATTTCAGATGGCACAACTATTGTAAACGATACAGAAGAATAAATTAACATAAAACCAAAACAGAATGAAAACCAAAATTTTAACAATAGCATTATCATTTTTGACGCTGGTTGCGATAGCTCAAAAAAAGGAAATCCGTGATGCGGGAAAGGCAATCGAGAAGGGAAGTTATGCTGAAGCAAAAACTTTGTTGACGCAGGCCGAACCAAATTTATCTGAAGCAAATTCAAGTCTTCAAACCGATTTTTATCTTTATAAAGGTCAGGCTTACCTTGGCACAGGAGAAAATACTCTGGTTGCCGATTTAATAATCGCTGCTGAAGCCTTCAAAAAAGCACAGGAATTAGGAAGTGATGAAGCAGCCGACGGTTTGGCGGCCATCACCAACAGTCTTGTTCAGAGCGCTATTAAAGATCAAAATGCAGAGAAATACGACAAGGCAGCAGAGAAGTTATATGCCGGTTATCAGTTAAACAATAAAGATACTTTGTATTTATATTATGCAGCCTCAAATTCTATTAATGCAGGAGACTATGATACTGCCCTTAAATATTACGAAGAATTAAAAGGTCTTGGATATACAGGAATTGAAACCCAATATGTTGCGGTAAATAAAGAAACCGGGGAAGAAGAGGTAATGGCTAAAATACAAAGGGATCTTATGGTGAAATCCGGAGAGTACCTTAATCCGGAGGATCGAAAAGTTCCTTCTAAAGCAGGTGAAATAGCCAAAAACATCGCTTTGATCTATATTGATCAGGGAAAAAACGATAAAGCTATTGCGGCAATGGAAGCGGCAAAACTAGCCAATCCTGATGATATTTCTCTATTGCAATCTGAAGCCGATATGTATTACAAATTGGGAGATAAAGAAAAATATAAGGCACTTATGGAGGCTATTGTAGAGAAGGACCCCAATAATCCAACCATTTATTACAATTTGGGAGTAACTTCTTATGAAATTGGCAATATAGAAGCTGCTATCAAATATTATAATAAAGCACTGGAACTTAATCCTAAATTGACTGAAGCCCGTTTAAATATTGCGGCTGCAATTCTTTCCGGAGAAGCAGCAATAGTAGAACAAATGAATAGCCTGGGATTGAGTAAAGCCGATACCCAAAAATATGATGAACTTGCCGAACAACGTAAAGGACTTTATAGAAAAGCACTTCCATATTTAGAAAAAGTAATGGAAAACAATCCTGAAAATGTTGAAGCTATCAGAACCACAATGAATATTTATTACCAATTGGGTGAGGCTGAAAAGGCCGCAGCTTTACAGGAGAAACTAGATCAAATTCAAGATTAAATAAAATTTATTTACAATTTTATAATAAAAACAGGCTGCCATTTGGCAGCCTGTTTTTATTTATATCCATTTAACAAAAACAACACAGATTTCATTTAAAAAGAAATTTGCCCGGAATCCTGGATTACATTTAAATTATCTTCTTGATCACCCGTAACTGATGGGTATGCCTGTTCAAATCGGTATTAAAGATCCCGGAGTGATCAATCCTGTCAATTCTTACTTTGCCGTGCACGTGGATGATGTAATTGTCCTT
>JAENXB010000255.1 GCA_016649785.1 Flavobacteriaceae bacterium | reverse complement strand
CTCAAAGGCTCCGGGATAGAGCTTGGCCGCGGTGTAAAAGTGAACAGGAACCTGGAAACAAATTTTAAAAATATTTATGCCATTGGCGATTGTGCAGAACAGCACGAAGCCATTGGGAACAGAAGGCCAATTGAAGCTGTTTGGTACACCGCCAGGATGATGGGGGAAGTAGTTGCGCAAACCATTTGCGATAATCCAATGAAATACAATCCCGGAAACTGGTTTAATTCAGCCAAATTCCTGGATATAGAATATCAAACCTATGGATGGGTATTTCCGGAACCAAGAGATGGAGAAACTCATTTTTATTGGGAACACAAAAACGGGAAAAAGTGCATCACTATCAGCTATGAAAAGGCGAGCCGGAAATTTCTTGGCATCAACAATTTTGGGATCCGGATGCGGCACGAGGTTTTTGACCGTTGGTTGAATGAAGAAAAAAGCGTGGACCATGTTATGGAAAATCTTAGGGAGGCCAACTTTGACCCTGAATTTTATGACAGGCACGAAAAAGAAATACGAAATAGTTTTAATTAGACCTCACAATTTAAAAATATGAGCAAGCTTGAAAATAACATGTCACTAACCGGCGATGTTTCAAAATCATTAAAAACTTCACAAAAACTAGCCGCAGGTTTAGGAATTGCAGGACTTTTTATTTTGGTTCTGGCAAGTTTTAATATCAATTTTCCCAATAAAACCTTGTGGTTAACCATATCGCTTTCTTCCATAGCAATTGGAATACTGTGGTATTCATATACCATCTATACCGGAAAAACTGAAGGCATTAAAAATGACCGGATATGGTTTAAATCGAATACAAACAGGGGTTTACCAGCCTGGATAATTGGGATTGCGCTTACCGGTTTTTACATCGTTTTGTATTTCTATCCACAGTATATGGGGTTAAATGCAGAAGGTGACAATACCGGTGTAATTTCATTTTTTGACCCCCTAAGTAAATTAATTAGCGGAAACCCGGCCAGCCAATGGTTTGTATATGGAGCCCTTTACACCGTTGCCATATTGGCTTTTGGAGTTAAATTTTTATGGAAATACCGTCACAACAACTATGAAAAATTGCGAACTTTTTCAGTGATGTTCTTTCAGCTAAGTTTTGCCTTTTTAATCCCTGAATTTATGTCGAGGCTGAACAGCGAAAATTTTTCGTTGCCATATTATGATCTAAAAAGTATCTGGCCACTCAATTATTACAATTTTGAACAATACCGGGTAGACCAATTTATAAGTGCGGGTACCATTGGTATGGTAATGCTTATTTTTGGAGTGATTTCCATATTTGTAATTACGCCCATTCTCACCTACAAGTATGGAAAACGCTGGTATTGTTCCTGGGTTTGTGGTTGCGGGGGATTGGCTGAAACCGCGGGGGATCCTTACAGGCACCTGAGTGATAAAAAACAATCTGCCTGGAAAATTGAGCGATGGGTAGTCCATAGCGTACTCGTTTTTGTGGTGTTAATGACTACTGCCGTAATTCATTCCTATCTGGGGGAGGATCCTTCTAAATACTGGCTGACGAAAAATATATTTTTAATTGGGGTAGTGCTGTTTCTGGGTTTGCTTTTCGCCGGGATCTGGATTTTCAAAAGACAGGAACTTAAGAAAGATGCACGATACGGGGCAATTGGATATTTAGTAATTGTATTGGTTATGGTAGGCATGCATTATGGATCAGGAACACCACTCTTTTTAACCAATGCCGAAACTATTAGACAGGCATACGGTTTTCTTATTGGCGCGATATTTAGTGGGGTTATTGGCGTAGGATTTTATCCTATTTTTGGAAACCGGGTATGGTGCAGATTTGGATGCCCTTTTGCTGCAGTCCTGGGAATGCAACAACGCCTGTTCTCAAAATTCAGGATCACAACCAATGGGGGACAATGTATCTCCTGCGGAAATTGCTCTACCTATTGTGAAATGGGAATAGACGTTAGGGCTTATGCCCAAAAAGGCGAAAACATTGTACGTTCCAGCTGTGTAGGTTGTGGAATTTGCTCGGCGGTATGTCCCCGTGGAGTTTTAAAACTGGAAAATGATTCGATGGATGGCAGGATCAACCCAAATGAAATTTTACTTGGGAATGACGTAAATTTGATGAACTTGTTGAACAAAAAATAAACAAATAAAACAAATTCAAGATTCAAAGTTCAAAATCCTAAATCCTAAATCTTAAACTTTGAATTTTTTTCCACTTTTCACTTTCCACTTTTCACTTTTCACTTTTTTGACGTTGATCTTGATGTAATGAAATTCACCCAGATCGAACAGATCAAAGCGACAATAGTTAAGACGACTGTTAGGATCTCCACTAAATTTTCATCTGGCATCCAACCGGAAAAGGTTTTAATTAAAAAAGCTATATAGCTATTTGGCATTCCGGTTTCACCCAGTTTTCTGAGAACATCGTAATGCCAATCGGTGAGAAAACAATAACCAAAGCCTTTCCAGAAGCCCAGTACCACCCAGGAAAAAAGTGTGATGACCAGGCTAAAAAAATGAAGTTTCCTGGTCTTTGGAAAGATCCAGCCAAACAAATTGAACAGCACAAGCAGGCTGTGAAAAGTAAAAAAGAAATAGTTAAGGAATTCGAGCAGAAAAATATCCATTTTCAAAAGTATCTAAAACACTAAAAAGATAGTCAATTTCAGGAAATACTGACCGGGAATATTTTGATGAAATGGCAGCAGGGATTCTTCCTCGCCCAAAAGCTCGTTCAGAATGACAAAAAAGGGGAATTGCTCTTTCAGGATGATTAAAAAAAGAGAAATTCTCGTTGAGAATGATAATACAAAAGGAATGACAAACCAAGAGAGCCAAAATTCCCATTGAAAATTTTTTGTGCCTTTATGTTAGTATGCCCGATAAATAACGCCTTACATTTAACAGCTTAAAAAGCACATAATTTAAATGAAGCAGAGCACAAATATCATCACTTTTGTGCCGGGAAAGCCTGAAGTTAAAGTTTTAAATGAGTTTTATAATAAAAGTAATTATTCCGGCCTTTAATGAGGAGGCATCCATAGGCAAAGTGATTTCAGAGATCCCCGATCTGGTTTCGGAAATCATTGTGGTGAGCAACAATTCTTCAGATCAAACTGAAACTGTCGCAAAAAAGGCGGGAGCAACTGTTCTCAGGGAACCTCAAAAAGGCTACGGATACGCCTGCTTAAAGGGATTGGAATATATAGCATCCCAGGAAATAAAACCCGATATCGTGGTTTTTCTAGATGGCGATTACAGCGATTATCCCCAGGAACTCCACAAAATTGTCGCACCTATTATCAATAATAAAGTAGATATGGTAATTGGCTCACGCGTAAAAAGATGGCGGGAAAAAGGCTCGATGACCTTTCCACAGGTTTTTGGAAATTGGCTGGCAACCAGTTTGATGAAGCTGTTTTTTAACGCTAAATTCACCGATCTTGGTCCGTTTCGGGCCATAAAATACAAGAAGTTGCTCGCATTGCAAATGCAGGACAAAACCTATGGTTGGACGGTAGAAATGCAGTTAAAAGCAGTAAAACAAAAACTGACCTATATTGAAGTGCCCGTTCATTATAAAAACAGGATAGG